>JBAQWM010000293.1:0-30214 GCA_049298915.1 Steroidobacteraceae bacterium
GTCCCTGCGGTGCGGTGCGGTTCTCGATCAGCCCGCCGACGCTGTTCTTTGCGCATTGCCATTGCCAGTACTGCCGCGAGGCGCACGGCGCCGCGTTTGTCAGCTGGGTCGGCGCGGCAGCGGCACGTTTCAGATTGCTGCCCGCCTCGCGCGAGCCGCGCTGGTATCAGTCGTCGGTGCAGAGCCGGCGCGGATTCTGTGAAAGCTGCGGGACCACCCTGTTCTTCGCATCCACGCTTTGTCCGGGTGAAATGCATGTCACGCGCACATCGATCCGGGGCGACATCGACCGCGAACCGCAATGCCACGTGTTCTACGACCAGCACGTCCCGTGGATCGCAATCGGGGACGAACTGCCGCGTTACACGAGCAATGAGCCAGGGCTCAGGAAATACCAGTCCGTCAGCAGGCAGGACAGCTAAACGTCCCAGCCGAGGTAGAGCGCAAGCACGCCAAATGTGTCGATGAAGCCATGTGCGAGCACGCAGGTCCACATGTTGCGCCCGGTCAGCAGGTAGGCTGCGCCCAACACGAAGCCGGCCATGCCGGAGTCCACGATGCCGCTGGGACCCTTGTAGTAATGCCCGAAACCGAACAGCACGGCGACGATGACGACGGCGAGCCACCAGGCAGCGCGCGAGCCGCCCAGTAATTCCGCCGCCCGCGTCAGCAGGTAGCCGCGATAGGCGATCTCCTCGCCAAATGCCGCGAAACTCCAGACCAGCGCCAGATAAAGGAGCGCAAGCTCGAGATTGCCGGTGATCTCTTCGACCCCGGATGGCAGGATCGGCTCCGGCCAGTAGTGGCTGGTGAGCGGAAGGATCAAGCACGCGCGAGGAGCTCGAGTCCGCTCAGCAGGCGAAATGTGCCGCGCAAACTAGTGCCCGTCGCGCAACGCCTGAATCAGTCGCGGCAGATCAGTAACCGGTTCTGAACACTGCGGACCCCGGCAGATGTATGCAACCGTCCCGTTGCGCGCGCGCTTCGAGGCGAGCGCATCCGGCAGATCCACGGCATCCTCCGGGATCGCCAGCACCATCCGGCGCGGCGCGTACAGCTTTGCGAGCGCGGCTGCCCAGCCCGCCGCGCCATCAAGCTGTCCGCGGATCACGACGATCTCGCCGGGATTCAGGCGCTCGTCCAGCGCATTCAGCATCGAGGTATGCGCCTGCGGCACGCGCTGCATGGAGGCCAGGCCGCCGCGCAGTGTCCCCTCTGCTGCATCGAGGTAGCGGCTGTCGGCCAGCAGCCAGCCAAGTCTGGCGAGCGCCAGCGCAGCAGAGCCATTGCCCGACGGCGTCGCTTCGTCCGCAAATCCTTTCGGGCGATGCAGTGGCGGGTCAAGGCCCTCTGCGGTGAACCAGAATCCGCCCCGCTCGCGATCGATGAATTTCGACAGCAGTGCGTCGGCCAGGGCGCGCGCAAATGCGAGATCCTCGCCGCGCCAGCGCGCCTGCAGAAGTTCGAGCAGGCCATCGAGCAGAAATGCGTAGTCGTCCAGATAGCCCGGAATGGGCGTGGCGGCATTTTTCCACACCGCCAGCAATTGGCCGTCCCGCCAGCAGTTCAGCCGCAGGAAGTCCGCAGCGCGAGTCGCCGCCTCGACGTGACCGGCCTCCCCGAGCAGGCGCCCGCTGATCGCGAGGCCGCGGATCATCAGGCCATTCCAGCCGCTCAGCACCTTTTCGTCGCGGCCCGGGCGCACCCGCTTCGCACGCGCTGCCAGCAGCCGCTCGCGGGCCGAGTCGAGCAGGGCCGCGGCGGAGGCCGGCTCGAGGCCGCGCTCGGCGGCGACCTGCTCCATCGCGACATGGCAGTGCAGGTGCCAGGCGCCCTCAAAGTTGGCTTCGCGGTCGAGACCATAGCGGCGCGCAAGCACGCGGTACTCCCCGGGCGACAGCAATGACTCGATCTCGGCGCGCTGCCAGACATAGAAACGGCCCTCCTGGCCTTCGGAGTCCGCATCGAGCGTCGAATAGAAGCCTCCTTCCGCGGACTGCATCTCGCGCCTGACCCAGGCTGCGGTCTCGGCGGCGACCCGGCCGTAGAAGCTGTCGCCGGTCGCGACGGCCGCCTGCGCATAAAGCGCGAGCAGGGCGCCGTTGTCATAGAGCATTTTTTCGAAGTGCGGGATCATCCAGAAGGCATCGACGGAGTAGCGGCAGAAACCGCCGCCGAGCTGGTCATAAAGCCCGCCTTCAGCCATGCGCTTCAGCGTCAGCGTCGCCATGTACAGGGCCTTGAGGTCGGGCGCGCCGCTGGCCGCGGCAGCCTGCCAGTCCCGCATCAGGCGTTCGATGCTGACCGGGTGCGGAAATTTCGGCGCGCCGCCGAATCCGCCGTACTGTTCGTCGAAATCCGCCTCCAGCCTGCTGCGAGCGGCGTCGAGAGGCGCGCGCTTGAAGCTCGCCCCCGGCTCCGCGGCAGGTGGCAGGAGAGTGGTGAAAACGCCGCGCAGGGCCGCATTCTGGGAACGTACATCTTCGCGGCTTTCGCGATAGAACGCCGCAACCCGCTCCAGCAGATCGCTGAACGCCGGCATCCCGTAACGCGCGTGCTTCGGGAAATAGGTCCCGCCAAAATACGGGGTCAGGTCATCCGGCGAAAGAAACATCGTCAGTGGCCAGCCACCGCCACGTTGCGCGAGCAGCTGGTGGGCAAGCTGGTAAACCTTGTCGAGATCGGGCCGTTCTTCGCGATCGACCTTGATATTGACGAACAGACGGTTCATGACGGCGGCGGTGGGCGCGTCCTCAAAGGACTCGTGCGCCATGACATGGCACCAGTGGCAGGCGGAATAACCGATGGACAGCAGGATCGGACGATCCAGTTCCCTTGCTTTCGCCAGGGCCGCCGGACCCCAGGGATACCAATCCACCGGGTTGGACGCATGCTGCAGCAAATAGGGGCTGGTTTCGCCCGCGAGCCGGTTGAGCAGCGCGGTATGAAGCTCGGCATGCATGTCGGTGCGGCCGTGGTCGGGTAGAATTCCAGCCACTATAGCCACGGCGCCGCGTTCCCGCGAATGTCGAGCAACCCTCAATCCGCCGCCGTCGCGAGCCGGGACTTGCGACCGCTCATACTGAAGCCGCAGGAGGAGCGACGCCTGCAGGCCGGGCACCTGTGGATCTTCTCCAACGAAGTCAATGTGGCTGCCACGCCGCTGACCGGCTTCGTGCCGGGCGAGCATGTGCAGGTGCGCTCCAGTCATGACCGCTTCCTCGGCTACGCCTATGTCAATCCGCGCACGCTGATCAGCGGGCGCCTGCTGGGCCGCGATCCCGACTATCCGCCCGGCCGGTCGCTGCTGGTGCATCGATTCAAGGTGGCCCTTGCGATGCGCGAACGGCAGTTTGCGGCGCCATTTTACCGGCTCGCGTACGGCGACGCGGACCTGCTGCCGGGGCTGGTCATCGATCGCTATGGCAGCGTGCTGGTCGCGCAGATCGGCACGGCCGGCATGGAAGCGATGAAGGGCGATATCCTCGATGCACTCGTCAAGGTCTTCGATCCGCAGGCCGTGCTGTGGAAGAATGATTCGCCGATCCGGGAGCTGGAAGGTCTCGAACGGTACGTGGAGACGGCATTGGGCCAGGTGCCGGATATCATCGAGGTACCCGAGGGCGGCGTGAAGTTCCGCGTGCCGCTCGCCGCCGGCCAGAAAACCGGCTGGTACTTCGACCAGGCCGGCAACCGGGCGCTGTTCGCACGCCAGGCCCGTGGACAGCGCGTGCTGGATGTATTCAGCTATGCGGGCGGCTTCGGCCTGCAGGCGGCGCGCGCGGGCGCGGCTGAGGTCAGCTGCATTGATTCGTCGGCGTCGGCCCTGGAGGCAGCCGCGGAAACCGCAGCGGCGAATGATCTCGAGGCGGAGTTGCTGAAAGGCGACGCATTCGACATTCTGGAGGCGATGCATGCGGATCGCCGCAGGTTCGACCTCGTGGTCGTCGATCCGCCCGCATTCATCAAGCGCAAGAAGGATCATCCGAAGGGCCTTGCTGCCTATCGCCGGCTGAACCAGCTCGCGATGCAGATGCTGGATCGCGACGGACTGCTGCTGTCCTGCTCCTGCTCCTACCACCTGGCGCCGGGCGAGCTGACCGATTCAGTACAGCGCGCCGCGCGTCATCTCGGGCGCCTCGCCCAGCTCATTGGCGTCGGCGCGCAGGCGCCGGATCATCCTGTGCACCCGGCCATCGAAGAGACCCGCTATCTCCGTGCCTTCCTGTTCCGCGTGGTCGACTCGTGCTGAGCTATCCGGAGATCGACCCGGTAGCGTTCCAGTTCGGGCCGCTCAGGATCCACTGGTATGGGCTGATGTATGTGATCGGCTTTGCTGCCGCCTGGTGGCTGGCACGCCGGCGGGCGGCGCGGCCGAATTCGACCTGGAAGCCGGTGGACGTGGACGACCTGATTTTCTGCGCGGCGGTCGGCGTGATCGCGGGCGGAAGGCTGGGCTGGATATTCGTCTACGGCTTCGAGCGGCTGCTGGATGATCCATTGTCCTTCATCCGCGTCTGGGAGGGCGGCATGTCCTTTCACGGCGGGCTGGCCGGGGTCATGATTGCGGTGGCCTGGTTCGCGCGGCGACGCGGGCGCAAGATCGCGGACGTGTTCGATTTCACCGCGCCGCTGCCCGCGCTAGGATTATTCGCGGGCCGCATCGGAAATTTCATCAACGGAGAGCTTTGGGGCAAGCCCACCGAGCTGCCCTGGGGATTTCTGGTCGGCGGTGACATCCGACATCCGACTCAGCTCTATGAAGCCGCATTGGAGGGAGTGTTGCTGTTCACCGTGATCTGGTGGTTTACTTCGAAGCCACGCCCGCGGCTCGCGCCCGCCGGACTGTTCCTGGCCTGCTACGCGGCATGCCGCATTTTTGTGGAATTCCTGCGCCTGCCGGACGCCCACATAGGCTATCTGGCGTCCGGGTGGTTGACGATGGGGCAGTTGCTCTCGCTGCCGATGCTGATCGCCGGTCTGGGGATGCTGGCCTGGTCCCACCGTCGCAACGAACGCTCGGGAAACTACCGCTGAAATGCGCGCCTATCTGGATCTGATGCGGCATGTGCGCGAGAACGGTGTTCGCAAGGCGGATCGGACCGGCACCGGCGTGCTGGCCGTCTTCGGGCACCAGCTGCGATTCGACCTGGGCGCCGGATTCCCGCTGGTCACGACCAAGCGCGTGCACTTCAAGTCGCTGGCCGTCGAGCTCCTGTGGTTCCTGCGCGGCGAGACCCATGTGCGCTGGCTGAACGAGCAGGGCGTCACGATCTGGAACGAATGGGCCGATGCGAAGGGCGAGCTGGGCCCCGTCTACGGCCGGCAATGGCGGGCCTGGCCCACGCCCGATGGCCGTTCGATCGACCAGATCGCGCGCGTGCTGGACCAGCTTCGCAACGACCCGGACTCGCGCCGCATCATCGTGAGCGCCTGGAATGTCGGCGAGCTGCACCGGATGGCGCTCGCGCCCTGCCACGCGATGTTCCAGTTCTTCGTGGCAGACCGCAAACTCTCCTGCCAGGTCTACCAGAGGAGCGCCGATATTTTCCTGGGTGTGCCGTTCAACATCGCATCCTACGCGCTCTTGACCCACATCCTCGCGCAGCAGGCCGATCTCGGCGTCGGCGAACTGGTCTGGACCGGCGGCGACTGCCACCTGTACCAGAATCACCTGGCACAGGCGGACGAGCAGCTGGCGCGCGCGCCGCATTCATTGCCGACATTGGCGTTGAAACGCCGGCCCGCCGATATCGCAGACTACCGGTACGAAGACTTCCAGCTGATCGGCTACGAGTACGATCCCGCCATCCGCGCGCCGGTCGCCGTCTGAGGGCGGATGAAATTCCCGGTGACCGCGATCGTCGCAATGGCCGACAACGGCGTGATCGGGCGCGACTGCGGGCTGCCCTGGCGGCTGCCGGACGATCTCCGGCGCTTCAAGGCGCTGACCATCGGGCACACGGTGCTGATGGGCCGGCGCACACATGAATCCATCGCCCGCCCCTTGCCCGCGCGTCGCAATCTCGTGCTGAGCCGCGACCCGGACTGGAGTGCGCACGGCTGTGAACGCGTGCGATCGCCGAAGGAGGCGCTCGCGACTGTAGGCGATTCCGGGCGCCTGTTCGTGATCGGCGGCGCGCAGGTCTACGCAGCCTGCTGGATCGTTGTTACGCGGCTCGAGCTCACCGAAGTCCACGCGATGCCGGAGGGCGACACGCGCCTGGAGGGCTTCAATCGCGAGGACTGGGTCGAAACATTCCGCGAGGAGCATGCCGCGGACGCCCGCAACAGTGAGCCCTTCAGCTTTGTCACGCTGCAGCGCCGCCAGTGATCTCCCTGATCAGCTCGACGGCGCGCCAGCAGTCCTCGAAGGAGTTGTAGAGCGGCGCCGGAGCCAGGCGGATGACGTCCGGTTCACGCCAGTCGCAGATCAGCCCGCGCGCCAGGATCGCGTCGAACAGCCGCCTGCCGCTGTCGCAGGTCTCGCGCAGCCGGATCGACAGCTGGGCGCCGCGCGCATCGGGATCGCGCGGTGTCAGGATCTCGATGCGATCACCCAGTTGCGCGTCCAGCAGCCGCTCGAGCCAGCCGGTCAGCTCGCGCGAGCGGGCGCAGAGTGCGGGAAATCCTGCGGCAGCGAATAGCTCGAGCGAGGCCTTCAGCGGCACCATGCCGAGCAGCGGCGTGTTGCTGACCTGCCAGCCGGCGGCGCCCGCGTAGGGCCGGAACTCGGCGCCGAACTCAAATCGGTTGGCGAGATCGTTTCCCCACCAGCCCGCGAGGCGCGGAAGATTCGCGTCGAAATGTCTTGCATGCACGAAGGCACCGGCCGTCGCGCCCGGCCCGCCATTCAGATACTTGTAGGAACACCAGACCGCGAAATCCACGCCCCAGTCGTGCAGCGACAGGGGCACATTGCCCATCGCATGGGCGAGATCGAAGCCCACGCGCGCGCCCGTGGCTCGCGCGGCTTTCGCCAGCGCGCCGAGATCCAGCAACTGTCCCGTCAGGTACTGGACGCCCGGCAGCAACACGAGCGCGAGCCTGGGCCCGATACGCGCGATTTCCGCGATCAGGTCTCCATGGCACAGCAGCTGTTCGCCGCGCCGTGGCGCGATCTGCACGAGCGATGTGGCCGGATCGAGCCGATGCCATTCGATCTGTGAGACGACGGCATAACGGTCCGATGGAAACGCGGCTTGCTCGATCAGGATCACGTGACGCTCGCGCGTCGGCCTGTAGAAACTCGCCATCAGCAGGTGCAGGTTCAGCGTCAGCGAGTTCATCGCAACGACTTCGGGGGTGCTGGCGCCCGCCAATGTCGCCAGGGTCGGCGCAAGCCGCTCGTGGAGATTCAGCCAGTCGGCCCTGGCGTCGTGGTAACCGAGCACGCCGAGCTGCTGCCACTCGGCCATGAATTTCGCAACTTCGTCGCCGGCCGCGCGTGGCTGGAGGCCCAGCGAGTTTCCGCAGAGATAGAGTGCTGGTGCGCCACGCGGGGAACCGGGAAAGTGGAACTCGCGGCGCCAGCGCGCGAGCGGATCCGCGGCATCGCGCGCTCGTGCCGCCTCGAGAGTGAGATCGCCGGTCACTCGAAATGCACCGGGTAGAGCAGGGGACGGCTCGGGGCGGCGTCCGCCAGGAATGCCGGAATCTGCAGGTCGAGCAGGTACCAGCCGTCGCGGATGGTCGGCGCGATCCAGGCGAGTTCGGTGATGCTGGCCTGGGGTCGCGTTGCCTCGCGGGCCTGCCGCCCGCCCGGCGGCAGGCCGAAAAACAGCCGGTGCGCCGTCAGCCTCCCATGGTCGTCCGCGCGATCTGCCGACGGCAGGTCCAGCACCAGATGCTCGATGCCTTGCCCGACCAGCCAGGAGGCAGCCTGCCGCGACAGGTACGGTGCCGGCGCACCACCGCGATAGGCATGGGTCAGTCGTGTCAGGTTGCTGGGCAGCGTGCGCAGCACCAGGGCGCGCGGCGCGGGCCCCGCGTGCGCGGCAAAGGCCTTTGCGATGCATTCGGCCGTCAGCAGCAGGTCCCCTGGCGCTGGCAGCGGGTCGCTGTCTTCACTGGAATGTGCCGTGCTCACCGGATGCAGGGACACCAGCAGAGCGAGTACGATCTCCCCGCGCAACCGGTCGGTGACCGCAACGCGGTCATCGGTCACATGACCCAGGCATTCGGTATGGGTTCCGTTGCAATGGGGGACCAGGGTCAGCTGCTCGCAGTTGCAGGTGCCGCCGGCGCGGGTGTCGCCAACAAAGCCGGATGCGCGGTAAGGCCGGGCCGTTGCTGCCGGGGCATCGTAGAAAGAGGGCTGCGGGCCGTTGAAATCGAGGGGAATGGCGATCGAGAGAGGCTGGGCGAAATCAGCGTTCAGCCGCCGCCCCTCAAGCTCGAATCTCATGATCGTCATCGTGCCATTATAGTCGTGGCCGGGAACCCTCCCGGCGCAGGCAGGTCTGATAGCTCGAGTTCCATGCGGGGGCAGTTTTCAATGTTGTGGCGTGCCGGAATTCTGGTCTGGGCGCTGCTGGCAGTCCTGCCGGCAGTCGCCGAGGAACCGGATTCGGCTGAGGTGGCTGCGGCATGGAAGCGCCACGAGATCGACCTGGTCTACATGGGGTTTACGACCCGGTATACCTGCGGTGGCCTGAAAAGCAAGGTCAAGCTGCTGCTCCGGCACGTCGGCGTGCGGCCGGACATGAAGCTGCTGGAACGCAGCTGCGAGTACGGCTACCAGAAGGTCGCCGACATGCCGTACCTGAAGCTCATTTTCTATGCGCCGGAAATCCCCGAGACCGGGACCCGTGATGTCGGGGAACCGGTTCTCGGCCTGTGGAAACCGGTGTCGATCAGGCGCAATCTTCCGCGCGGTCTCGACTGGGGCGACTGCGAGCTGGTAGAACAGTTCCGCGACCGCGTACTGTCCAAGCTGACGCTGCGCAACAACGGCGGCGACATCAACTGCATCCCGCACCAGCTGGTCGGCAACCGCATCGATCTCAGATTCGAAGTACTCGCGGGTGTGCCGACGGCGGATTTCGCCAAGGCGCAGAATCCCTGATCAGGCTCCCGGCCGCCGGCTGCCGCGACAGCCGAGCATCAGCGCTTCTTCCTCGCGGTCCAGTCTGAGCGCGCACAGCGCGCCACCCCACACGCACCCGGCGTCAAGGCAGCGGATTCCCGGTTCGGAGAGATAACCGAGCGCCGACCAGTGACCGAACAGGATACGATCGGCCCGGGTCGCCCGATCGGGATGCCGGAACCACGGAATCGCCTGGCGCGGAGCCTGTTGCGGCGGTCCCTTGTGATCCAGCAGCAGCCGGCCGGCGATGTCGACGTAACGCAGGCGCGTCAGGCAGTTCACCGCGAATCGCAGCCGCTCGATTCCGCTCAGCGCGGGCGACCAGCTGTCAGGCTGGTCTCCGTACATGTGCGCGAGGAAATCCGCCGGGCTTTCGCCCAGCGCGGTCTCGAGATCACGCGCGCAGACCTCGGCATCGGCGAGCGACCACTGCGGCGGGAGCCCGGCATGAATGAGCGTCCAGCGCAGTTCCCGGTCACGATGCAGCAGCGGCCGCGCCGCCAGCCAGTCGAGCAGTTCGTCCGCATCGGGTGCATCGAGCACCCGCTGCAATTCCGGCTCGCGACGCCGAGCCATTTGTGGTGCCCAGGCCATGGCGAGCAGATGCAGGTCATGATTGCCGAGCACGACGGTCGCCGATGAACCGAGCGAACGGACCGACCGCAGTACCTCGAGCGATTCGGGCCCGCGGTTGACGAGATCACCGGTCAGCCACAGCCGGTCGCGGCCAGGCTCAAAGCGCAGCTGCTCCAGCAGGGTCATGAATTCGGCATGACAGCCCTGCAGGTCCCCGATGGCATAGACAGCCATCGGGACTAATGGATGGTGCCCGGTATCGCAAGCGTGAATGGCGGGATCGGCGCCTCGAAGCGCACTCCGTCGTCGGCCAGCATCTGGTAACTGCCCTGCATCGCCCCCACCGGCGTTTCGAGGACCGCACCGCTGGTATAGCGGAATCCCTGGCCCGGCTTCAGGTGCGGCTGTTCGCCCACCACGCCTTCACCGCGGACCTCCTGAACCTTGCCATTTGCGTCGGTGATGACCCAGTGCCGCGTGAGCAGACGCGCCGGAATCTCGCCGCGGTTACGTATCGTGATCGTGTAGGCAAACACGAAACGCTGCTCGTCGGGGTCGGACTGGTCCTCGAGATAGCGCGTGTCGACATCCACCGTAATCACATGTTGAGCCTCGTCGCCCATGACCGTTCCCTAGCGCAGTCGCACGGCCAGCACATCGCAGGGTGCGGCATGCAGCACGGTATCTTCGGTGAAATTCACGAGAATCGATGGTCCGCGGCGCTCGCGGCTGCCGAGCACGATCAGATCCGCCTTCTGCTGCTGGGCGGCCCGCACGATTTCCGCCTTGATATTGCCCGCCGCGACTTCGCGCCGGGCCGACTCCACGCCAAGATGCCGTGCAAGTTCGGCGAGGCGCTGCTTGGCACGCTGCACCAGTTCATCCTCGATCTGCACGGCCGGCAGCAGGGTCTCGCCCATGGGCTCGACCGGCACGTATTCAACCACGTGCAGCAGCGACAGCTCGGCATTGCAGATCGCGGCGATGTCGCGTGCCCGCGCGCCGATCCGCTCGCTGTGCTCGTCGAGCGCGACGACCATCAGCACCTTGCTGTAGATCTTCATGACATTGCCATTATAGGCTGTCGGAGCCGATTGCCGGCTGTGCCGCCAGTCTGGCGAATTCAGCGGGTGAAAGGGTCTCCGGACGCCGGCCGGGAGCGATGCCGGCGGCCTCGAACTGCGCGGGCCCGGCGAGCCCCCTCAGCGAGTTGCGCAGGGTCTTGCGACGCATCGAGAATGCGGCGCTGACGAAGCGGGCAAAGCGGGCCCGATCGGGCAGCGGGAATGGCGCTGCCACATGTGGCGTCAGACGGACGACCGCCGAGTCGACCCGCGGCGGAGGGTTGAATGCGCCACGCCCGACCCGGAACATGACTTCGACCCGGCAGACCGCGGCCAGCATGATGGTCAGGCGGCCATATTCCTTGCCACCGGGCCGCGCCGCCATGCGCTCGACGACTTCCTTCTGCAGCATGAAATGCATGTCGGCGATTGTCGTGCGCGACTCCAGCAGGTGGAACAGCAGTGGCGTCGAGATGTTATACGGCAGATTGCCGCAGACCCGCATCGGCGGACCGTCACCGAGCAGCAGAGCGATGTCGAGCTTCAGAACGTCGGCTTCGTGCACGATCAGTTCACCGGCGCCGGCGCAGTGCTGGCGCAATGCCGGAATCACGTCGCGGTCGATTTCCACGACCTCGAGACGCTGACAGCGATCGAGCAATGGTCGCGTCAGCGCCCCCCGGCCGGGCCCGATC
Organism: Steroidobacteraceae bacterium; assembly: GCA_049298915.1. Lineage (GTDB taxonomy): Bacteria > Pseudomonadota > Gammaproteobacteria > Steroidobacterales > Steroidobacteraceae > SCUD01. The sequence continues at coordinate 11,424 of JBAQWM010000293.1, forward strand.
TCGAGGATCCGCTGCCCTGGTTGCGGGTCGATTGCGGCGACAATCCGGGCAATGACGCCCGGGTCGTGCAGGAAATGCTGGCCGAAGCGCTTGCGGGCGCGGTTCATCCCGGCAGCTGTGCCAGATCGATCGCCGCAAACAGGCTGCCAGGGTCGGCGCGACCGGTCGCTGCCAGGTCGAGCGCGGTGCCATGGTCCACCGAAGTGCGCAGAAACGGCAGCCCCAGCGTGACATTGATCGCCCGGCCGAAGCCCGCGTGCTTGATTACCGGCAGCCCCTGGTCGTGATACATCGCAAGGACGGCATCGGTTTCGGCAAGTGCGGCAGGCGTGAATGCCGTGTCGGCTGGCACCGGGCCGCGTACTGCGAGTCCGCGCCCGCGTGCAGCCGCAACGGCGGGGCCGATGACCTCGATTTCCTCACGCCCGAGGTGCCCGCCTTCGCCCGCATGCGGATTCAGCCCGCAGACCAGGATGCGGGGACCGGACAGGCGAAACGCCTTCCTCAGCCCGCGAACCAGCACGTCAAGCGTATTGTCGAGCAGATCGCGCCGGATGCGCCCTGGTACTTCGGCCAGCGGCAGGTGCGTAGTCGCGAGTGCGACGCGCAGCGTGCCCGCGACCAGCAGCATGACCGGAAGCGGCGTGCCGCTCCGCACCGCCAGATATTCGGTATGGCCCGTGAATGCGATTCCCGCATCGTTGATGACGGATTTTTGCACTGGTGCCGTCACGATCGCGTCGAATCTGCCGCCGATGCAGCCGTCGGCCGCGAGATCGAGCAGGTCGAGCACATAGCGCGCATTGGCGACGTCCAGCCGGCCGGCCTCGACCGGTCGGGCAAGCCTGGCGGCGACCACTGGCAGCGTTCCCGCGCGATGCGGTACGGGTGGAGATCCGGGGCGCCATTCGGTGGCTGCCACCTCGTAGTGCAGCAAGCGCGCGCGCGCGTCGAGAAACGCCGGGTCGCCCGCGAATACCAGTTCACAGGGCCAGTCCTGCAGCGCGGCGGCAAGCGCGAGATCGGGGCCGACGCCGGCCGGTTCGCCGGTCGTCAGGACCAGGCGCGCGTGCCGGTTCAGGGATTGCGGATCTCGACGTAAGCCTCGTCGCGGAGTCGTCGCAGCCACAGCTCGGTCTCCTCGTCGACCTTGCTTTCGCGGAGCGCGGTCAGCACGCGCTGCTGCCGCACCTCATCGCTCTGGTCGTATGTGCGCCGGCCCAGCATCTGGACAATGTGCCAGCCGAATTGCGTCCGGAACGGCTCGCTGATCTGATCCGGTTCGAGCGCCGCGAGCGCGGTTTCGAATTCCGGGTCGAAGGCGCCCGGCGAACTCCAGCCGAGGTCGCCACCGCGGCTGGCCGAACCCGGGTCCTCCGAAGTCACGCTGGCGAGCGCGCCGAAATCCTCGCCCGCCAGGATGCGATCGCGCAGTGCGTCGAGCCTCTGGCGGGTGGTGGCGTCGTCCTGGACCTCATTGGGACGCAGCAGGATGTGCCGGGCATGGATCTGCTCGACCAGCATCGGACCGCTGCTGGCACCCCGTGTGTCGTCGAGGCGCACGAGGTGAAAACCGGTCGGCGTGCGCACGGGACTCGCGACCTGGCCCGGTTCCATCTTGGCGACCAGATCGGCGATGAATTGAGGCAGCTGATTCAGACGCCGCCAGCCCAGCTTGCCGCGCTCGAGGGCAGACTGTGCCTGCGAGTAGGTCAGTGCGAGCTGACCGAAATCCTCACCCGAACTCGCGCGCGCCTGAATCTCCGTGGCGAGTTTTTCGACGCGCGCCACCTGATCGGCCGTCGCTGACTCCGGCAGCGACAGCAGCAGGTGCGAGACGTCGAATTCGGCGTTCTCGTCGACCTGCTGCGACTGGCGATGCAGGGCCTGGTCCAGCTCGCGCGGGGACACATAGATGCGCGGGATCACATCGCGCTGGCGCAGCATCGAGATGGAAATTTCGCGTCGCATGTCGTCGCGATATGCGGCGTAATCGATGCCTTGAGCCGCCAGCGCCGCCGGCATCTGCTCGAATGCCAGGCCATTGCGCTCTGCCACGTCGCGCAGCGCCTCATTCAGCATTTCGTCCGACACGCGCACGCCCAGGCGCTGGGCGCGCTGAAACTGGATTTCCTGCAGTACGAGGCGTTCCAGCACCTGCTGTCTGACCACATCGCGCGGCGGCATCTGGGCCTGCTGGTCGCGCAGCCGGTCCATGATCATCGCGATCTGGGCGTCTAGCTGGCTCTGCAGCACGACACCTTCATTGACGATCGCGATGACGCGATCAAGCGGCACGCCACTGGAGGACAGTTCGCGGGTCTGCGCGAAGGCGGATCCTGACAGTGTCAGGGCGGCAAGCAGACAGATCAGAACTCGGCTCATGGAGTGCCCGCGTCAGGGTAGGTGGTCGGCAGGGTCCGGGGAGTATCCACGAATGCCCCGCCGCAGGAAAGCATCGTCGCTGGATCCGACAGACGAAAGTCCCTTGAGTTCCAGTTGCAGCATCACCATGGTGTCGCTCTCGCCGGTGCGATTTGACACGTAGTGCCGCCCTATCAGCCGGACCCGCCAGCAGCAACTGCCGTATTCAAAGCCCGCGAACCGGTCGATCGACGTCCGGTCGCGGAGCGAGTAGACCTGACGTACGAACACCTGCCAGTTCGGTGACACCCGCCACGCGGCCGAAGCATCCCACTGCTCCAGCAGCCCCTGGCGGTAGCGATAGCCGACATTGACGACCGTGTCGCGCTGGGGCCGGTACTGGATGCTGGCCTGGGTGAGCAGGGTGTTGGAAGCGTCATAGTCCCATTCCGCCGCGATGCTGGCGCTCCAGTTCCGGTACGCGGTCATCTCGATTTCGCCGACCAAGTTGGAGGCATCGCGTGTCTCCACCAGTTCACCCGGCAGCAGCACGCGCGGGCGCTCGAAATAGAAGCGCTGCCCGATCGTGGCGGACAGGAACTGCTGGCCGCTGTCCGCGTGGACCAGACGCGAAGTTACACCGACGGCGAGTTCATTCGCATCGCCCAGCCGGTCCGCGCCGACATAGCGATTGGTGCGGAACAGCTGCACGAAATCGAGATCGGGCAGCGCGGTGTCGAATACCGGCAGCTCTGACTGGTCGCGAAACGGGATCCAGGTGTAGCGCAGCCGCGGCTCCAGTGTCTGCATCAACCTGCGCCGGCGGTTCGCCTCGCGTTCGAATGCGAGCCCGGCATCCAGCGAAAGGATCGGCGCCCGCCGGTCGGGAGCATCATCGGCGCCCGGAACCGTGTTCGAAAGCCGATACGATGTCAGCCTGTATGCAGCGCTCGGTTCCAGATGATAACCCTGCCCACGCAGCGTCCACGCGACGCGCGGCATCAGGTCCACGCGCAGACCGGTCGTGCCGGCATCGCGCTCGAACCAGGTCGCTTCAGCATCAAGACTCGAGCTCAGCCCACCGGCGGACAGTGGCCATGCGCCGGTGAACGCAATCTGCGGAAGCCGCGAATAAGGGCGTTCGAGCGGATCCACCGACAGGTCGATGGTCTGGAAATCCTGTGCACGGCCATCGAGGCGCCAGCCGCGTCCCAGCCAGGCGAGGCTCAGGTAGCGATCCAGGAATGTGACACTCGTGCCATCGGGTCCGAGTCCGAAGTCCTCGAAATAGCGGCTGTCGCTGGCATGCTCGAAGCTTGCGGTCAGTCGCAGGCGGTCCGTGAAATCGGTCCGGTGCCACAGCGAATTGAGGCTGCGGTCACGCCCCGCCAGATCGTCGCTGGGGAGAAACCGCGTGCCGAGCCTGCCATTGCTGCGTTCGGTCAGGTACCGGAACTGGCCCTCGAGACCCAGACCGCGGCGCGACAACAGCTGGGGCGTCACCGTGATATCGCGATGTGGCGCAAGGTTGAAGTAATACGGAGCTCCGAACTCGAAACCACTCTTGTCGGATGTCCCGAGGGACGGAAACAGGAACCCGGACTTGCGTGCATCACCGACCGGAAAGGAGATCGCAGGTGCGTAGAGGATCGGCACGCCCTTCAGTTCCACGCGCACATTGCGGCCCACGCCCTGCTGCCTGCGCTGGTCGATATCGATCGAGGAGGCGCGCAGGAACCAGTCGTTGTTTCCGGCCGGGCAGGCGGTGAAACTGACATCCCGCATTTTCAGGTCGCCAGCGGGCGTCATGCCGAGCTCGGCTGCCGTGCCGCGGGCGGGTCGCGCCGGCAATTCGAATTCGGTGCCGCTGAACTGGCCCCCGCCATCAGCGCCCCAGGTGCCGCCGCTGCCCTTGAGGTGCAGGTCCGGCGCCCGATACTCGACTTCGCCTGCGACCGTGAAGCGGCGGCTGATCGAGTCATAGGTGGCCGACTGCGCGTTCAAACGGCGATTGCCCTGACGGACGGCGACGCCATCGCTCAGCCTGGCATCGCCCTGACGCGTGACCTCGACGCTGCCGCTGGTCACTTCGATCGGGAGCTCGCCTTGATCAGCGATTTCGATGGTCTCGCCGGCAGCAGCCGAGACCAGCGCGGAGTCGCCCGATTCCGGCCATTCGCAGTCCGCTGCCACAGCCGGCGACGGGGCTGCTGCGGCTGCGAGCATTGCGATGAGGAAACGAGGGTACACGCGGGTCGGGACAGCCGTGATTTCTGGTGTGCGGACCAAGTCTATAATGCGGGCCCCCCGGGCGTCGCCTGCGAATGACAACGAATCCGACTGCTGATGAACGACTGCGGAGACTGGAGCGCTGGCTGGACGGCCTGCCAGGTCAGCCATTGCTGCGCATTACGCCGGCATCGTCCGATGCCAGTTTCCGGCGCTATTTCCGCGTCCACCGCAATGGCGGCACCCAGATCGCCATGGATGCGCCGCCACAGCGGGAGAATATCGACGCCTACCTGCGTGTTGCGCGCCTGCTCGCGACAACCGGTGTCAATGTTCCCGAGATCGTGGCGGTCGACGCGCAGCAGGGTTTCGTGCTGATCAGCGATCTCGGCAACCTGCAGTACCTCGAGGCGCTTGCCAGAGGTGCAGATCCTGAACCGCTCTATGCGGATGCGATCGAAGCCATGCTCTGCATGCAGGCCGATGGCACGGCCGGGGCAATTGATCTTCCAAGTTATGATCACGATCTGCTGCGACAGGAAATGGATCTGTTTCCGGAGTGGTTCGTCGGCCGGCATCTTGGTCTCAGCCCAGATGCCGAGGACTGGCGTGCGATGGATGCAACCTTTGAGTGGCTCTGTGAAAAGGCGCTCGCACAACCCGTGGTGCTGGTACATCGTGACTTTCATTCGCGCAATCTGATGGTCTGCCCGGGGCGCAACCCCGGCATTCTTGATTTTCAGGACGCGGTGCGGGGGCCGATCAGCTATGACCTTGTATCACTGCTGAAGGACTGCTACATCGTCTGGCCGCGAGCCCGGATCACCGCCTGGCTTGAACGCTATCGCCAGGGCGCCCTGCGCCGCGGCCTTGATGCCGGCAGGGACCGTGAGCAGTTCCTGAGCTGGTTCGACTGCATGGGTCTGCAGCGGCACATCAAGGTGCTCGGAATATTTGCACGACTCTGGTATCGCGACGGCAAGCCGGGCTTTCTCGCTGATCTGCCGCGCGTGCTCGACTACACGCTGGCGGTGACCGGCGCCGATCCGGCACTGGCGGCATTCGATGACTTCCTCCGGGTCAAGATCGTGCCCGCATTCGCGGTCGCAGCGCGACGTGCGGGCATGCCGCAATGAAGGCAATGGTCCTGGCGGCGGGCCGCGGCGAGCGCATGCGCCCGCTCAGCGATGTCACGCCGAAGCCGTTGCTTGAGGCCGGTGGTTACCGGCTGATCGACTACCACCTGGCCGCTCTCAGGCAGGCTGGCATCCGGGAAGTCGTCGTCAACCTCTCCTGGCACGGCGACCGCATCCGGGAGGCGATTGGTGACGGCGCGCGCCATGGTCTCAGCATCTCCTACAGTCCCGAGGGCACGCCCCCGCTGGGCACGGGTGGCGGCCTCATGCGGGCCCTGCCCCTGCTGGGCGCCGGGCCGTTCCTGCTGGTGAACGGCGACGTCTGGATCGATCTGCCATTCGAAAAGCTGCGCTGGCCCGCCGGAATGCTCGCGCATCTGGTGCTGGTCGCGAATCCGCCGCATCATCCGCGCGGGGATTTCGGTCTCGAGCCGGGCGGGCGAATCGTGGCGGCGCCGACTCCGCTGACTTATACGGGTCTTGCAATCCTCGATCCACAGCTGTTCGACGGTTGCGAAAACGGCGTGTTTCCGCTCAAACCGCTCCTGCTTCGGGCACTCGCCGACGGCAAATTGAGTGGTCAGCGCCACGACGGGTTCTGGAGCGATGTCGGCACGCCGGAACGGCTATCTGCGCTCGATGTCATGTTGCGCCTAGGGCAGGTCCGCCATCCGGTTCTCGAGTCGCCAGTCGGATAGAATGAGAGCGGGACGCAACTGGTTACATGTAAGTGACTGATTTTAAAGGTATTCCAGTCCAGATTCAGCCCAAGCCCACATCCAGCGGCGAAAAGTACCGCACGGCGCAGGGTTTCAGCGCGATCCGGGATGGCGTCAAGCGGACGGGCCGCGAGAGTCCCTTCCCGTCAGGCCCCAAGCCACGCTGGCTGCGTGCGCCGATGCCCGCGGGCCCGCAATTCGAGGCGGTGCGCGGAATCGTGCGGGAGCACCGCCTGAGCACGGTCTGCGAGGAAGCGCATTGCCCGAATATCGGCGAGTGCTGGAATGCGGGCACGGCGACCCTGATGCTGATGGGCTCGGTCTGTACGCGCGCGTGCCGCTTCTGCGCGGTGGATACGGGCAATCCCCGCGGCTGGCTGGATCCCGAGGAACCCGCCAATGCCGCCCGTACGGTCACGCTGATGGGTCTGTCCTATGTCGTGCTGACCTCGGTCAATCGCGACGATCTGCCCGATGGCGGCGCCGGCCATTTTGCCGCCTGCATTCGCGCCATCAAGTCCGGGAATCCGCACACCGCGATCGAAGCGTTGACGCCTGATTTCCAGGGTGTCAGCGCCGATGTCGAGACCGTGATCGACTCCGGCATCGAAGTCTTCGCCCAGAATGTTGAAACCGTCCTGCGTCTCACCCATCCGGTGCGCGATCCGCGGGCTGGCTACTGGCAGACACTGAATGTGCTCGCGCACGCAAAGCGCCATCGGCCGTCGCTGCTTACCAAGACCAGCCTGATGCTCGGCCTCGGAGAGACCACCGACGAGTTGTTCTCGGCGATGGACGACCTGCGCACAGTCGGCTGCGACCTGCTGACGCTCGGCCAGTACCTGCGTCCGACCGTGCATCACCTGCCGGTCGTGCGTTTTGTGACACCCGATGAATTCGGGCGCTATCGCGAGGCCGCGATTTCGCGCGGTTTTCGCGAATGCGTTTCCGGCCCGATGGTGCGCTCGAGTTATCGAGCCGAACGCGCACTCGAGGGCAGCAACTGCGGGCTTGCGGCGGGCGGGGTGTCGTAGCGACGGGCATTCGATGCACCCTTATCCTCACAACTATCAGGTGCAGGCAGGCGCGACGCCCGATGGCGAGGTGCGACTCGCAGGTGACGGACTGCCGCAGCTGGCCTCGATGCCACCACCCGAATTCGACGGGCCGGGCGGCTACTGGTCGCCGGAATCCCTGCTGGTGGCTGCGGTCGCCGACTGTTTCGTGCTGAGTTTCCGCGCCATAGCGAAGGCCTCGCGTCTGGAATGGCTCGAATTGACGGCCGAGGTCCGCGGTCTGCTCGAGCGCGCCGAAGGCGTCGCGCGCTTTACGCGCTTCGACACACATGCGCGACTGGTGGTGGCCGGCGGGACCGACCCCGCGCGTGCCAGGATGCTGATGGAAAAAGCCGAGAAGATCTGCCTGATCTCGAACTCGCTGTCGGCGGCCCGGCACCTGGAATGCGATGTCATCGAAGAGGAATCATGACTGCAGTATTCCGGTGGCTCGGAAGTGTCGAATACGCGCCGACCTGGCGCGCAATGCAGTCATTCACGGATGAACGCGACGCAGAGACGCCGGACGAAATCTGGTTCCTCGAGCACGCGCCGGTATTCACCCAGGGCCTGAATGGAAAGCGCGAGCATCTGCTGGCGCCCGGCGACATACCGGTGGTCGGGATAGATCGTGGCGGCCAGGTGACCTATCACGGACCGGGGCAACTCGTGGTCTATCCGCTGATCGACTTGCGCCGCCGCAGCATCGGCGTGCGTCAACTGGTAGTTGCGCTCGAGTCGGCCGTGATCGCACTCGCGGCGGCGCACGGCATCCCCGCGGCTGCCAGGCGCGATGCTCCCGGCGTCTATGTCGAAGGACGCAAACTGGCAAGTCTGGGTCTGCGGATCAGACGCGGTTGTAGCTACCATGGTCTCGCGCTGAATGTCGACATGGACCTCGAGCCATTCAGCCGCATCAATCCCTGCGGCATGGCCGGACTCGAAATGACCCGGCTGGCGTCGCTCGGCGTCACCGGGGGCGTGCATGAAATTGCGCTGGAACTGGCGCCGCTGCTGCGCGATTCGCTGGGCATCGAGTGGAACGGGCAGTGGCCGCGTCAGAGCGCAACCAGCACGATCCCGCTGTCGGCAAGTTCCTGGTAGATACGGTCGAGCTGCGCGCGGCTCACGGCGCGGATCGTGTAGGTCAATGCCAGGAATTTTCCCTTGCGGCTGCGGCGCTCGCTGATACTGGTTGCGGCGACCGGCCCCGCATGGCGTTCGACGATTGCGAGTGTCAGCGAGCGGAATGACTCGGAGTCGCGGCCCATGACCTTGATCGGGAATTCGCACGGGAACTGAAACAGCGCATCCGCGTCCGTCATGCAGGCAGTTCAGTCGAGAATTCGCTCATCGTCGCGAGGAATCCGGCGTAAAGCCTGCGGAACAGCGGTCCGGGAATACCGCCGCCAACCGGCCTGTCATCGAGCCGGGTGACAGCCCGGATGCCGCCGCCTGCGGACGCGATGATGATCTCCTCGGCACCGCGCAATTCGGCCTCCGCCACCGGCCTGCATTCGCAGGCGATCCCGTCGCGCGCGGCAAGGTCGAACAGCACGCCACGCGTCGTGCCGGGCAGGATTGCGTGGGTCTGCGGCGGCGTCAGGAGCCTGCCCGACCGCACGACATGCGCGCTGCTGGTGCTGCCTTCGGTGAGCCAGCCACCGCGCAGCAGTATCGCTTCGGTGCTCTCTGCATCCGCGGCTTGCCACCGCAGCAGCACATTGGCCAGCAGGGATGTCGCCTTGATGTCGCAGCGCGCCCAGCGGATGTCTTCGGCTGTCGTCGCGGGGACACCGCGCTCGATGGTCGAAGCGGGAACAGCCGCCAGTGGCGACACGAATGCCAGCACGGTAGGGTGCGTGCCGGGTCGCGGCACGTGATTGCGCTCCGGCTCGATACCGCGCGTCACCTGAACATACAGCAACAGGTTGCCGCCTCCATTGCCGTGGACCAGCGCGCCGAATGCGGCGAGCCAGCCGGCGCGATCCAGCACCGGCGGCATGCGGATCCGGGCCAGACTGCGATTCAGCCGCTCGAGGTGCGCATCCAGGCGATATGCGCGCCCGGCGTAAACCGGCAGTACTTCATAGACGCTGTCGCCGAAAAGGAAGCCGCGGTCCAGTGGCGAAATGCGCGCCTCCGCGAGCGGCAGCAGCCGGCCATCGAGCCAGACCAGCGGGTGCGGCATGGGTCTCAGCCGAACCAGGAGACGATCGTGTCCCAGAGCCGGCGGAAGAAGCCGCCGAGCGGAACATCGTCGATCGGCCGCAGTGCGGCTTGTGCGACCACTTTTCCGTCCAGCAACGCGCGCACCACCCCCACGCGATCGGTGGCCGCGAGCGGCGCGAAGACCTTTGGCGCCAGTTCCATTCTGAGTTCAATCCGTTCGGCATGGCCGCGCGGCAGCATGGCGTACAGGTCCTCGGCGATGCCGACCGCGGCGACTCCGCCGCTCGCCTTGTAGACCCGAAGACGCGTCATTTCCTCGCGCGCAGCCTGCAGCTTGCGGCTCTCGAAAAAGCCGAATCCGTAGTTCAGGAGCGCAAGACTGGCATCTTCGCGCGCCTTCGTGCTCGTGGTGCCCATGACGACAGCGATCAGCCGCATGCCGTCACGCAGGGCTGACGAAATCAGGCAGTATCCGGCATTGTCGGTCATACCGGTCTTCACGCCGTCGACACTTTGATCGCGCGCCAGCAGGCCATTGCGATTCGCCTGCGTGATGCCGTTCCAGGTGAACTCGCGCTGCGAATACCAGCGGTAATAGTCGGGAAACTCGCGAATCAGCGCGCGCGCCAGTTTCGCCATGTCCGAGACGGTCACCCGGTGACTGGCACCGGGCAGACCGGTGGCATTCTCGAAATGCGATCCTGTCATCCCGAGCCGCTCCGCGTACTGGTTCATCAGCGCGGCAAATGTCTGCTCGGTGCCGGCCACAGCCTCGGCCAGCGCAATACTGGCATCATTGCCGCTCTGCACGATCATGCCCTGCAGCAGAATTTCAACCGGTACGCGCGTGCCGAGTTCCAGGAATGTGCGGGAGCCCTCGGCGCGCCAGGCGCGTTCGCTGATTGGAACCGGCGTGTCGAGCTTCAGCTTGCCGTCCTGCAGGGCGTGAAATACCGTGTAGGCAGTCATCAGCTTTGTCAGGCTGGCCGGTTCCACGGCTTGTCTCGCCCCTTGTGCGGCGATGACATGGCCGCTCGCCAGGTCCGTCAGGATCCAGGCCGTGGCTGCGATTGAAGGCGGTGGTGGAACCGGTGGCGCGTCCGCGTGGGCAATTGCGGGCAACAGCAACAGGACGAACAGCGGAAATTTCAAGATTGACCCCGATTTGGCTACCAGCGCCGCCGAATGCTGCGGCAGGACGTCAATTCTAGCGACGTCGGGGCTGCACGTCAGGTCAGTCGAGCGCTAGGCGTGCATTCTCCACGCCGGCCCGCCGCAGCCGTTCGATCAGCGCGTCGAATTCCTCGACGCCAGCCACCGGCCCCACTCGCACGCGAAACAGGCGCCGGCCGTCGATCCGCGTCTCGCTGAGCGCCACCTCGCCGACACGCTCCTCGCGCAGCTTCGCCGCCATGCGCTGTGCATTCGCTTCGTCCGCGAATGCGCCGGCCTGCGCGAAAAAGCGTGGTGCCGTCGATGGCGGCGTAACGGGCGCAGCTTGCGTCGCGCGCTGCGCGCCGGCGAGACTCCGAAGCTCGACCATCGCGGTGCCCGCACGGATCATGTCCAGCTCTTCGGCGGCCGCGCGCGATAGATCGATGATCCGGTTGCCGCTGAATGGCCCGCGGTCATTAAGCCGGATGACGACGCTGCGGCTATTCTGGAGATTCGTCACGCGGACCCAGGTCGGCAGTGGCAGCGTCGGGTGCGCACCGGTCATCGCATTCATGTCGTAAATTTCGCCGGTTGCGGTGCGGCCACCGTGGAAATCTGGACCATACCAGGAGGCCACACCGCGCTCGACATGACCCTCGGCGCTTGCGAGCACGACGTAGCGCTTGCCAGCCACCTGGTAAAACGGCGGATTGCCCAGCCGCGCGCGCGGCTCATCGCGCGGCAGGTCCGGTCGCTGCGGTTGCTGCGCGCAGCCCGCTGCGAGCAGTACGAGAATCAGCAATGGCAGGCGACGCATCAAGGTGCGGCGGGGAGCAATGATTCGACGCGCCTGCCCAGATCGTGCACCGCAAGCGCATACATCACGCTGCGATTGTAGCGCGTGATGACGCCAAAGTTGTGAAAGCCGGCGCGCAATTCCTGGCCGTCGTCACCGGCGACGCTGATGAAGAGTGCGGGGGCCCTGCCGTCGAGACTGGTTTCGAAGCTGAGGCCCCGGTCGCGAAGGGCCTTGATGGTCGTGTCGGGCGCCATGCTGCCCGCGGCGAGGCTGACCACCCCCGGAAACCACAGCGTCGCGGGTGCAGCAACCGGCTCGCCCGCGCGCCAGCCGTGTTTTGCGAGATAGTTTGCAACGCTCGCGATGACGTCGTCCCAGTTGCCCCAGAGGTCACGGCGCGAATCGCCATCGCCGTCCACGGCATATGCGCGATAACTGCGCGGCATGAACTGCGGGGATCCCATGGCGCCCGCATACGAGCCCAGCGCCGTGGCGACGTCGACCTGGTCATCCCGCGCCAGCAACAGGAACTGCTCCAGCTCGTCGCGAAAGTACCTGCTGCGAGGCGGGTAGTCGAATGCGAGTGTCGCCAGGGCATCGAGCACCCGGTAGCGCCCGGTAATCCGCCCGAAGAATGTCTCGACGCCCAGGATTCCGACGATCACATGCTGGGCGACACCGGTGCTGCGCTCGATTTCGGCGAGGCGCGCGCGATGCGTCGTCCAGAATGCGACTCCGGCGGCGATACGCTGGTTGGTCAGGAAATGGTCGCGGTACCGGTGCCAGGGCATGACCTGTTCTGCCGGGCGGCTGATCAATTCGATGATCCTGGGCTGGCTTTGCGCCGCGGTCATGACGCCGGTCAGCCAGGCCTCGTCGAAATCGTGCTTGCGCAGCATTTCCTGCGTGAACTGGCGCACGTCTTCGCGGTCGCCGTCGAGCGCCGCAACCGGGCCGCCGGTGCCGAGCAATGCGGACGCGCAGGCCAGCCAGCGAATCATCACGGTCGCGATCGTCTTCATGGAGCCAGGAGTTTGCGGCTGGAATACAGCGACATCAGGATACCGAAGCCCGCCATCAGTGTCACAAGTGAGGTGCCACCGTAGCTGACAAGTGGCAACGGCACGCCGACCACCGGGAGGAGGCCAGTCACCATACCGGCATTGACGAACACGTAGACGAACAGGGTCAGCGCGATGCTGCCGCACAGCAGGCGCGTGAATGCGTCCCGGCACTGGGTGGACATGTACATGGCACGGCCGATCAGGAACAGATAGCCGGCGAGCAGCGCCAGCATGCCGAGCAATCCGAACTCCTCGCCGATGACGGCGAATATGAAATCCGTCGATCTTTCAGGCAGGAATTCGAGCTGTGCCTGGCTGCCATTGGTCCAGCCCTTGCCGAACACGCCGCCCGAGCCGATTGCGATCTGCGACTGAATGATGTGATAACCGGCACCCAGCGCATCACTCTGTGGATCCAGCAGTGTCAGGACGCGCTGGCGCTGGTAGTCATGCATCAGCATCCAGATCAGCGGCACGGCGGCACCGGCAGCCACCAGGCCACCTGCCAGATAGAACCACGGCAAGCCGCCCAGCACCAGCACCAGCAGACCCGCGGCGGCGACCAGGAGCGCCGTGCCGAGGTCGGGCTGCCCGGCGATCAGCATTACCGGTACCAGGATGATCGCCAGTACCGCGCAGACATTCCACAGCGACGGCGGAAGCGGGCGCTGGTGCAGGTACCACGCGCACAGCATCGGGACCGCGAGCTTCATGATCTCGGAGGGCTGGAACCGGACCAGGCCGATGTCGAGCCAGCGCTGGGCACCCTTGCCGATGTCGCCGGCGACCTCAACCAGGACGAGCAGTATGAGACCAAGGAGATATGCGACCGGCGCCGCCATGCGGATGAAATGATCCGGAACCTGCGCGATCGCGATCATCACCGTGATGGAAATGCCAAATCGCAGGACCTGGGCGAACCACAGCGCGGTGTTGTCCCCAGCGGCGCTGTAGAGCACGATCAACCCGAAGACCCCGACTGCGGCGACACCCGCGAGCAGCATGCCGTCCAGATGCATCGCACGCATCAGACGGGTGGTAGCCGTCATGGTGCGGCGAGTGCGGGATGCGCCGAGTTCCTCGTACATCAGCCTGCACCAGGAGTCAGATAGGCATCAAAGACCGCGCGTGCGATCGGTGCCGCCGCAGAACTGCCATGGCCGCCATTCTCGACCAGCACCGCAATGACCAGTTTCGGCGCCTCGGCCGGCGCAAAGGCCACGAACAACGCGTGATCGCGCAGCCGCTCGGCAATCTTCGATTCGTCGTAGTTTTCAGTCTGCCCGACCGAGAATACCTGCGCCGTGCCGGTCTTGCCGGCTATCGAGTATGCCGCGCCGCGCGAGGCTTGTACCGCCGTGCCGCCCGGACCGCTGGTCACGGCAACCATCGCATTGACGATGATTTCCCAGTTCGCCGGTTCATTGAGATCGATCGGGGGCAGCGGCTGCGGCGGATGTTCCTCCACAGCGCCGGTGACCGGATCCACCAGTGCGCGCACCAGGCGCGGGCGAAAATGCCTGCCACGCATCGCGAGCAATGCGGTCGCGGTGGCGAGCTGGAGTGGCGTTGCCGTCCAGTAGCCCTGGCCGATCCCGAGGATCACGGTTTCGCCGGGAAACCAGACCTGCTGTGCCTGTTCCTTGAATGCCGATTTCTTCCACTGCGGCGACGGCATGATCCCGCTGCGTTCGCCGGCGATATCGATGCCGGTCGGCGCTCCGAATCCGATCTTGCTCATGACTTCGTGGATGCGCCCGACGCCCATCGTATTCGCGAGGCGATAGAAGTAGACGTCGCAGGACTGCATGACGGCGCTGTGCATGTCGACCGCGCCGTGTCCCTGGCGTTTCCAGTCGCGGTACCGGTGGCGCGAATTCGGCAGCGAAAAATGTCCGGTGCAATAGATCCTTTCATTCGGATCCACGATCTCGTACTCGAGACCGGCCAGCGCCATCAGCGGCTTGATCGTCGACCCGGGCGGGTAGGTTCCGCGCAATACCCGATTGAACAGGGGCTGGTCCGGATCCTCGGTCAATGCCAGATAATCGCGGCGCGATATTCCGCGCGCGAAGCCATTCGGGTCGAAACTGGGCAGACTCGCGAGCACCAGCACATCGCCATTGGATGGGTCGATCGCTACCACCGCGCCGCGGCGGCCTGCCATCGCTTTCTCCGCGACGCGCTGCAGTTCGATGTCGAGTGTCAGCCTCAGGTTGCGACCCGCGTGCGGCAGCCGGCTGCGCAACTGTCCGGCCATGCCCTTGATCGTTTCGACACTGCGGCCTTCGGCATTGACCAGCACCTCGTGGTGACCGCCGGTGCCCAGCAAGTCGTCCTCATAGGCACGTTCGATGCCGGTCTTGCCGACTACGCCCGTGCCAAAATAGCGCTCGACGTCGATTCGCACGAGTTCGTCCTCGCTGATCGCGCCGACATAGCCGAGCGCATGCGCACCGGTCGCTCCGAACGGGTAGTGGCGGGCCATGCGTGTCACGAGCGCCACGCCCGGCAGCTCGTGTCGGTGCACGGCATAGCGCGCGACCAGTTCATCATCCAGTTGCAGCCGGATCGGCACTGCCTCGAATGAGCGCCGTGACTGCAGCAGCCGGCGCACCCGGTCCAGGTCGTCCTGCTCGAGCAGGCCGAATTTCGTGAGCTGCGCGAGTATTTCCTCGAGATCGCCTGCCTGCTCGCGCACGAGCTCGAGCTGGTAGGCCGGGGTGTTTTCAGCGATCACGCGACCCGAGCGGTCGTAGATGATGCCGCGATTCGGTGGCAGCGGCTCGATGCGCGCACGGTTGCCCTGGGACAGCTCCGCGTAATATTCGTGCTGCATCACCTGCAGCCAGAATGTCCGGCCCGCCAGCAGCAGCATCAGTCCCAGTGCCAGAAACGCGGCGATCGCCGATCGCTGGATGAAAATCTGCTGCTCGAGATGCTCGTCCTTGATGCGGACCCGACGCATGATTTCAGCGGCGCGCGAAACGCGCGTACAGACCTGTGATCAGGGGCCAGCAGGCCGCGCCGGCCGGCACCGCAAGCCAGCGGCGCCAGTCGGTGACCGGGTGACCGGATGCGCCGTCGATCCAGAACACCAGGAACTCGTTGAGCCACAGCAGCGCCATTATCACTGCGGTCTGCTGCAGCGGCGGGAATGCCCGGATCTGCAGTCGCAGCTTGGTGGCGACATAGGTGATTACGATCAATGCCAGGGCATGCTGGCCCAGCAGCACTCCGCGGAAGGCATCGAGTGCGATACCGGCGCCCCATGCATGGAACAGTCCCGTCATGCGCGGCGACAGCAGGCAGAACCACAGCACGGTGAGCGCGACAAAGTCGGGTCGCAGAATTTCCACCCCTGCGGGCAGCGGAAGAACCGTTGCGGCGAGTGCCGCAACGGTCAACAGCATGATTCCCGGCCAGCCGAGATTGCTCCTGCTTATCATCCTCAGTCGCCCCCCGCCGCGCTGGCGGCTGGCTGCGGGGCCGGTGCCGCGGGCGCAGCCGCCGGCTCAGGCTCGACAATCGTGCTGTCAAACCAGACCAGCAGAATTTCCGGGTCGTGATCGAGACCAGCAAGCGGCTTCGCCATGATCGACAGCAGCGGTTGGCTCGGATTGCGTTCGACCGATGTTATCCTGCCGACCGGATAGCCTGGCGGATACACGCCTCCGAGCCCGGAACTGATCAGCAGATCGCCGTCAACAACGTCGGAATTCTGTGACAGGAATGGCAGCGACAGTTGTCCCGAGCGGCCGGTGCCGAGTGCAATCGTGCGGACACCGGTGCGGCTCAGTTGCACGGGTATCGCGTGCTCCGAGTCGGAGATCTGGATGATTTCGGCGGACAATGGCCCGACCCGCGTGACCTGACCGTAGATGCCATTGGCGTCGAGTGCCGCCTGGCCGCGGAAGACGCCGCCCTGACTCCCCTTGTTTATCAGCACGCGCTGCCGGAACGGGTCGAGGTCGACCCGCACGATCTCGGCGATCAGCGTGCGCTGCACGACCCGGGATATGCTTTCCCGCGCGCCGCGCAGGCGTTGATTTTCCCGCTCCAGTGCGTCATAGCGCATCTGCCTCAGGCGCAAGGCCAGATTGTCCGCGGCGAGCCGGACATTTTCGGCCTCGAGCTGCGCGCGGCTCGTGAAGGACTCGCGGACCGAGGTCCAGGCGGCAAGCGGCGCCTGCACGGCCCACTGCACCGGATAGACGATGGCGGACAGCCAGTCGCGTATGACGGCCAGATGATGCTGGCGGTGATCGGCGACCATCAGCCCTGCCGACAGGAGTGCGAGTACGGCGAGGCGCAGCCCCAGCGCGGGGCCGCCCAGCAGCAATGGCCGTGAATCCGGTTCGTGTGGAGTCAACGGGCGCTCCGCGGGCGCTGCCCGCCTTCAGCCCAGACCGAACAGGCCCGGGTGCTCGTCGGAAAGCTCCAGAATCCGCCCGCCGCCACGCGCGACACAGGTCATTGGATCTTCGGCGATGACGACCGGTAAGCCGGTCTCTTCAGTGAGGAGCTTGTCGATATCCCTGAGCAGCGCACCGCCGCCGGTCAGGACGATGCCGCTGTCGGCGACATCGGCACCGAGCTCGGGTGGCGTCTGTTCCAGAGCCTTCTTGACGGCCTGCACGATGCCCTGCAGCGGTTCCTGCATCGCCTCCAGGATTTCATTCGAATTCAGCGTAAAGCTGCGCGGCACGCCTTCGGACAGATTGCGGCCCTTGACCGACATTTCGCGGACCTGCTGGCCCGGATAGGCGGACCCGGCCTCGATCTTGATGCGTTCGGCGGTTGCCTCGCCGATCAGGATGCCGTAGTTGCGGCGCACGTAATTGGTGATGGCTTCATCGAAACGGTCACCGCCGATGCGCACGGATTCAGCATAGACGATGCCATTCAGCGATATGACCGCGACCTCGGATGTGCCGCCGCCGATGTCGAGCACCATCGAACCGCGCGCTTCATTGACCGGCAGTCCGGCGCCGACCGCAGCGGCCATCGGTTCGGGAATCACATCCACGCGGCGCGCGCCTGCGCCTTCCGCGGATTCCTGGATCGCACGGCGCTCGACCTGGGTGGAGCCGAATGGCACGCAGATCAGCACGCGCGGGGAGGGCCGGAGCCAGCGGTTGCCGTGCACCTTGCCGATGAAATACTGCAGCATGCGCTCGGTATAGGTGAAGTCGGCGATCACGCCGTCCTTCATCGGGCGCACGGCCGTGATGTGGCCGGGCGTGCGGCCGATCATGCCCTTGGCCTCGGCGCCGACCGCGACGATGGTCTTGCCCCCGCGTCCCGGCTCGTCCTGGACAGCCACCACCGAGGGTTCATTCAGGACGATGCCCCGGCCGCGGACGTAGATCAGCGTATTGGCGGTTCCGAGGTCGATCGAAATATCGCTTGAAAAGTAACCCCGGAGGCTCTTGAACATGGTTCTGGAAACGGGAATGGCGTGAAAACGAGGGCCGGGAGTGTAGCCGTGGGCGCGACTTTCCACAAGCGGACATGTATGATTTCCGTCGAGTTTTTGGCAGTTTCCCGGCCCCCGGAGCAATCGTGACACTGACCCGCCGCGACGTGGAAGGAATCGCGCACCTGGCGCGTCTGGAGATCGCCGAGGGGGAGTTGCCGGTCTATGCCGGCAGCCTGTCCAGGATCCTCGGATTCATCGACCAGCTCTCGGCAGCCGCCACCGATGGCGTCGAGCCGATGGCCCACCCGCTCGAGAATCAGGTGCAGCCGCTCAGGGACGATCTGGTTACCGAAACCGACCAGCGCGACCGCTATCAGCAGAACGCCCCGGCAGTGGAGGCAGGCCTGTACCTCGTGCCAAAAGTGATCGAATGAGCCTGCATCAGATCACCGCGGCCGAGATCGGCCGGGGCCTGCGTGCCGGGAAGTTCAGCAGTGTCGAGGTCACGCGCCATTTCCTCGAGCGGATCGACCGCGCCGGCAAGGCGCTCAATGCCTTCATCACGGTTACGCCCGAACGTGCCATGGAGGCCGCGCGGCGTGCGGATGCCTGCATTGCCCGTGCCGAGGGCGGCCCGCTCACCGGCGTGCCGCTGGCGCACAAGGACATCTTCTGC
>JBAQWM010000294.1:0-3260 GCA_049298915.1 Steroidobacteraceae bacterium
ATGGAAGCGGTGCGCCGCATGTTCTCTCCCGAATTCCGCAACCGCCTGGACGCGGTCATCCAGTTCAGTTCGCTCGATCCGGTGACGATCGAGCGGGTGGTGGACAAGCTGCTGCTCGAAATCGAGGCGCAGCTGGAGCAGAAGGCCGTCACGCTCGCGATCGACGACGATGCGCGCCGCTGGATCGCCGCCAAGGGCTACGACCCGAAAATGGGCGCGCGGCCGATGGCGCGGGTGCTGCAGGAACACGTCAAGCGGCCGCTTGCGGAAGAACTGCTGTTCGGACGCCTGGCGGGCGGCGGCTCGGTCAGGGTTTCGCTCGCCAAGGACGGCGCGGGTCTTGCGCTGGAGTGCAGGCCGGCGCACGAGCCGGAACTGCTGGGCCAGGACTGAGCGCGCTTCAGCGCGCGCGGTAGATGATCCGGCCCTTGGTCAGATCGTAGGGCGTCAGTTCGACCGTGACATTGTCCCCGGTGAGTATCCGGATGTAGTGCTTGCGCATCTTGCCCGAGATATGCGCCGTCACGATGTGGTCATTCTGCAGCTTGACGCGGAATGTCGTGTTCGGCAGGGTCTCGACGACCTCGCCTTCCATCTGGATTGCTTCTTCCTTTGCCATTCCGCCCCGACGCCATGCTGAAACCGCGCGGATTGTGACCTAGCGCGGCTCGCCATGCAATTCCGCGTCGGAATGCCCCCACGCGCACGATTTGGCCTCGACCAGCGTGGCGAGTGTCGCCTCGAAGTCGCCGCGCGCCAGGTTGCGGCTGCCGAGGCTGGCCAGATGCGGGCTCGGCAGCTGGCAGTCGATCAGGGCCACGCCAAGCCGCAGGCATTCGCGTGCGAGGCGCGCAAATGCCACCTTCGATGCATCCCGCTCGCGCGTGAACATGGACTCGCCGAAGAATGCGCGACCGATGGCGACACCGTAGAGGCCGCCGACCAGCTGGTCCCCGCGCCAGGTCTCGATCGAATGCGCGAGACCGCGCCGGTGGAGCTCGCCATAAGCTTCGCGCATCTCGTACGTGATCCAGGTTCCCGCGCCCCCGCGCCGCGGGCCGGCACAGGCATCGACGACGGCATCAAAGGCGGTATCGATGCGCGTCGCATAACCGCGATTGCGCATCGAACGGGCCAGACTGCGGGAGATCCTGAACTCGGACGGCAGCAGCACGGCGCGCGGGTCAGGCGCCCACCAGAGTATCGGCTGCTCCCCCGAGTACCAGGGAAAGACGCCGTGGCGATAGGCATGCGTCAGCCATTCAGGGGTCAGGGCGCCGCCGACGGCCAGCAGGCCATTCGGCTCGCGCAGCGCCTGCGACGTCGGTGGCAGCGCCGCCGGCGGATCAGTCTTCTGCAGCCAGGCAATCCCGGACATCTGCAGTTAGCCTAGCCGGGATGTCGGCGCGCCGGAAGGGCAGGTGAGCCGCGGCGGCGCGCAGGTATGCCCGCTGCTCGGCCTGTTCGCGTTTGAGCCAGGCCGCTATCGCCGCGGCGAAGCGCGCCTGCGCGAATTCGTGCAATGACCACACCGGCGCGGGCGTGAAGCCGCGCAGCAGCTTGTGCTCGCCCTGGGTGCCGGGTTCGAAGCGCTCGAGGCCTTCGCGGATGCAATACTCGATTCCCCGGTACAGGCAGGTCTCGAAGTGCAGACTGTGGTAGTCGCCATTCGCACCCCAGTAACGCCCGAATAGCGTCCGGTCGCTGCGCAAGGATATCGAGCACGCGATGATTTCCCCGCGGCGGATCGCCAGCTCGACAACCAGCGCTCGCGGCAGCGCGCGCGCCAGCCGCAGGAAGAAATCGAGATTCAGGTATGGCGGGTTGCCAAAGCGCGCGAAGGTGCGCGCGTGCAGCAGGAAGATGCTTTCGATCAGCGCCCCGTCCAGTTCTTCGCCGTGCATGGTCCGGTGCGTGATGCCAGCTTCCGCCACGCGGCGCCGCTCGCGCCGCAGTTTCTTGCGTTTCTCGGCGGTGAATCCGGCCAGGAAATCGTCGAAACTCCCATAGCCTGCGTTGTGCCAGTGAAACTGGCAGTCGAGGCGGGGCAACATCCCGGCCGCCTCGAATTCGCGCCGGTCCGGCGGGTCCGGGAACAGCACATGCAGCGATGACACGCCGAGCGAGCGCGCGTGCTCGCGCGCCGCTTCGATGAGCGTCTGGCGGGTTGCGCGGGCATCGGCATCCCGGGTCAGGATCCGCGGACCGCTGGCGGGCGTGAATGGCACGGCCGAGCAGAGCCGCGGGTAATAGCGCAATCCCGCCCGCCGATAGGCCTCGGCCCAGGCGAAATCGAATACGAACTCCCCCCAGGAATGAGCCTTCAGGTACAGCGGCATTGCGCCGGCAAGCCTGCCGGCTGCATCCGTGACCAGCAGGTGCTGCGCATCCCAGCCGGTTTCGGTCGTGGCACACCCGGATTGCTCGAGCGCCAGCAGGAATTCGTGGCGCAGGAATGGCGCGCCGCGGCCGAGCAGCGCATTCCATTGCCCTGCATCCACCTCGGCCAGCGAGCGTGCGACCTGCAGGCCCATCGGCGCCTAGTAGCCGGCCTGCCGCTCCAGGAAGCGATCCGCGTCGAGCGCCGCCATGCAGCCGGTGCCGGCCGAGGTCACGGCCTGGCGGTAGACGTGATCTGCGACGTCGCCCGCCGCGAATACGCCTGGCACGCTGGTCGCGGTGGCGTCGCCCGAAAGCCCGGCCTTGACGATGATGTAGCCATTCTTCATGTCGAGTTGTCCTTCGAACAGCGCCGTATTCGGCGTATGACCGATGGCGACAAAGAGGCCGGTCGCATCCAGGTCCTTGCTGGCCCCTCCGCTGACCGGCCTGACGCGCACGCCGCTCACGCCTTGATCGTCGCCCAGGACCCCGTCGACGACGTGATTCCACAGATACGAGACCTTGCCCTTCGCCTCGAGCGCAGCCAGCCGGTCCTGCAATATCGCTTCGGCGCGCAGGCGGTCGCGGCGGTGGATCAATGTGACATGCGAGGCGAGATTCGCCAGGTAGATCGCTTCTTCCACCGCGGTGTTGCCGCCGCCGACCACGGCGACGCGCTGGTCGCGGAAGAAGAAACCGTCACAGGTCGCGCAGGCCGAGACGCCGCGACCACGATAGCGGGTCTCCGATTCCAGCCCGAGATAGCGGGCGGAAGCGCCGGTCGCGACGATCAGCGCCTCGCAGCGGTATTCGCCCTGATCACCCGTCAGCCGGAATGGGCGCTCCCCGAGTTCGGCACGCACGATCTGGTCTTCTGC
>JBAQWM010000295.1:0-2521 GCA_049298915.1 Steroidobacteraceae bacterium
CCCTTGGACCGATGAGGGTCCTGGTCAGGCATTTTTCGCGATACCCTTCGATGACAAAACGCGTCAGCGTGCCCGGCAGGAATGTCAGGTCGTCCCAGCTCGGAATCTTCTTGAACAGCGAAAACCCGCGCATCCGGTAGCGGCCGAGTTCGGCCTTGATGTGGATGTCGTCGATGACGGCCGGCGGGAACATGAAACTGCTGCCGAGCACATTGACATTGCGCTTCGGTTTCCCGTTGCCGGCTGTCCGCTTTCGCGCCTTCACATTCCGTGCCATGGGTGGTTCCTAGAGTACGATCTTCTTTTCCGCCGGTTCGAGATTGTCGTAATTCCAGAGTTGCTTGCCGGCAACGATCTTGGTCATTTTTTGGACACCGCGCGGGGCGCGCAACCCATACAACTTCAGTTTGCGCTCGAGCCAGGCCACATCCAGTGCCGTCATCTCCGCAGGCACCGCGTCGACGCCGAGCCCGGCAATCTTGCCGCCGACATAGATGGTTCCGTCGTACATCGAATCGCCGAGATTCATGCCGGCATCGCCAAGGATCACCATGCGGCCGCGCTGCATCATGAAGCCGCAGAATGCGCCGGCACGGCCGCCGACAATGATGGTGCCGCCCTTCATGTCGATTCCGATGCGCGCACCGACGTCACCCATGCAGACCAGGTCGCCGCCGCGGATGGCCGCGCCGAAGGTCGAGCCGGCGTTCTTTTCGACGACCACCGTCCCGGCCATCATGTTTTCGGCGCAGGACCAGCCGACGCGCCCGCGAATGCGGATATTCGGCCCGTCGATCAGGCCGACACCGAAATAACCGAGACTGCCCTGGATCTCGAGCTGCAGGCGGTTCAGGATGCCGACGCCGATGCCGTGCCTGGCGCCGGGATTCTTCATGACGATCGTGCCGTAGCCCTGGCTCATCAGCTCGCGGATCCTGAGATTGATGGCCCTGGCATCGAGTGGGCCGGCATCGAGTTCCGCTTTCTTGCGGAAATCGACCTTGAATGAATCCGGATAGACGAAGTTATCGGACTCCTCCGCCGAGAAGAATCGCTGCTGGGTGCGGCCGCTCAGCTGCTCGGCGTGCATGCCCTTCGGTTCGGACGGCCGCGCTGCCTTGATCCTGGCCATCAGCAGTGCCACACCCGGACATCGCCTTCATAGGGATCGAATGTCTCGATTTCGTGGGGAAAGATGCTGCGAATCGCGACTTCCTCGGACGCCAGCGCGATGAAGTCCTTGCTCTCATAGAGCACCATCGGCTTGGCGGCCATCACATCCTTCGCCATGCCCAGGCTGTCGGCCGTGGCCACCACGTAGGTGAATACACCGTCCAGCTCCTCGATCGAAGTCTTCATCGCGCTTTCGAGTGTCTCGCCGCCCTGCATCCTGTCGGCAAGATAGACCGCGATCAGCTCGGAATCGCAATTCGACACGAAGCGATGGCCGCGCCGTTCGAGGGCGCGACGGCCGCCCCAATAATTGGTGAGCTGCCCGTTGTGTACCACGGCCACGTCCGCAAAAGGATAGGCCCAGTAGGGGTGGGCCGAGCGGATATCGACGTCCGATTCGGTCGCCATGCGGGTATGGCCCAGCGCATGGGTCCCGCCGAATGCGCCAAGCTCGTACTGGCCGGCAACACGCGCGGCATCGCCCAGGTCCTTGACCAGCTCCAGGCTGTGCCCGATCGACAGGATTTCGGCACCGTCGATATCCTCGATGTAGTCCGCAAGCTTGCGGCGGTCGCCCTCGTAATTGAAGCGATAGCGGAACGCGTATTCCGTCACCGCGTCCTGCTCGAGCAGCTGGGCGCCGAGTTCGGCGAGGCGGCCGTCGACCTGCCGGCGGCGCGCCGATACTTTTTCATGGATGTCGAAGCCGTGATCCATTTCGGCCTGCTCGGCGACCTTGAATCGCATTACGAGCGCCTCGCCCTGCGGCTTGCCGTAGAGCGCGAACCCGGTCGAATCCGGTCCGCGGTGTTTCAGCGACTGCAACATGGCCGTCAGTTCCCGGCCGATATCGCCGCCCTTGCCGCGATGGATCAATCCTGCAATGCCGCACATCGCGGTACCTCCTGGCCCGGTCAGGGCAGACAGTCCCAGTACGTGTCGAGGTCCCAGCGGGTGACTGTCGCCATGAATCTTTCCCACTCGTCACGCTTGTAATGCGTGAAGACCCGGTACATCTCGTCCGGCATCGAGGACTTGACGATTTCGTCGTTGTCGAGCTCGGTCAACGCATCGCCGAGCGACATCGGCAGCTTCTTGACCTTTTTGCCGGCCGCCAGCGCGGCGTAGATATTCCGCTCTTCGGGTTCACCCGGGTCGAGCTTGTTGCGGATGCCGTCGTCAAAGGCCCTAAGCAGCGCTGCCGCCATCAGGTAGGGATTCACGGTCGAGTCGACCGAGCGGTACTCGAAGCGCCCGGGCGCCGAGATACGCAGCGCGCAGGTCCGGTTCTGATAGCCCCAGTCGGCATATACCGGCGCCCAGAATCCCGTGTCCCACAGGCGGCGGT
>JBAQWM010000296.1:0-4601 GCA_049298915.1 Steroidobacteraceae bacterium
GCGACACCGCCGGAGAGCTTGGCAACGCGCTCCTGCAGCTTCTCCTTGTCGTAGTCGGAGGTGGCATCCTCGATCTGGCGGCGGATCTGCTCGATCCGGCCCTTGATCTCGGTCGACTTGCCGGCGCCATCGATGATCGTCGTGTTTTCCTTCTCGGCGACGATCTTCTTGGCCTTGCCCAGGTCATTCAGCGTCGCCTTCTCGAGCGACAGACCGACTTCGTCGGAAATCACGGTGCCGCCGGTCAGCACGCCGATGTCGGCGAGCATGGCCTTGCGGCGATCGCCGAAGCCCGGCGCCTTGACTGCGCAGACCTTCACGATGCCGCGGATCGTGTTGACCACGAGCGTCGCAAGCGCCTCCCCCTCGACGTCCTCGGCGACGACCAGCAGGGGCTTGCCGGCCTTCGCTATGGTCTCGAGCAGCGGCAGCATCTCCCGGATGTTCGAAACCTTCTTGTCGTACAGCAGGATGTACGGGCTCTCGAGCTCGCAGGTCTGGTTCTGGCCATTGTTGATGAAGTACGGCGACAGGTAGCCGCGGTCGAACTGCATGCCCTCGACCACTTCGAGTTCATTCTCGAGGCCCTGGCCCTCTTCGACCGTGATCACGCCTTCCTTGCCGACCTTCTCCATTGCATCGGCAATCTTCTTGCCGATCGCCTCGTCGCTGTTCGCCGAGATCGTGCCGACCTGCGCGATCGCTTTCGAGTCCTTGCAGGGCTTGGAGAGCTTCTTGAGCTCCTCGACCGCCGCATTGACGGCCAGGTCCACGCCGCGCTTGACGTCCATCGGGTTGATGCCCGAAGCGACGGCCTTCATGCCCTCGCGGATGATTGCCTGGGCCAGTACGGTCGCAGTGGTCGTGCCGTCACCGGCTTCGTCGGAAGTTGCCGAGGCGACTTCCTTGACCATCTGCGCACCCATGTTCTCGAACTTGTCCTTGAGTTCGATTTCCTTCGCAACCGAGACGCCATCCTTAGTGACGGTCGGCGCGCCAAAACTCTTCTCGAGCACTGCATTGCGGCCTTTGGGGCCGAGTGTGGCCTTGACGGCGTTTGCGAGCAGGTTGACGCCGCGGACCAGCCTGGTACGCGCGTCATCGCTGAATCTGACTTCCTTAGCAGCCATGTTTACTAGTCCTCTTACTTTTCGATCACGGCCATGACGTCTTCCTCGCGCATGACGAGGAGTTCGTCGCCGTCGACCTTGACTTCGGTTCCACCGTATTTTCCGAACAGGATCTTGTCGCCGACCTTGAGGTCGAGCGGACGCACATTCCCGTTCTCGAGAATCTTGCCCTTGCCGACTGCGACGATCTTGCCGCGGATCGGCTTCTCGGCAGCGGTGTCGGGGATCACAATGCCACCGGGTGACTTGCGCTCTTCATCTTCGCGCTTGACGATCACACGATCATGAAGCGGACGGATCTTCATGGTTGAACACTCCTTGGTAGTCGCTGTTTAGTGCCAGGGAGAGCGCACAATCTGGCGATTAGCACTCTCCCCGGTCGAGTGCCAATAATAGGGATCGCGGACCGAATTGCAAGCACTGTCTGGCCGCCGCCTGCAGCGGTGCATAACTGTTTGAAATACAATAGTTTTATCAGACCGCCCATCCTGCCCGGCCGCGGTGAATTTCTGAAACCGGGCAGGCCGTCGAGACAAGCGCCGAGCGGGCCGCTAACCTCTCGCCCCGCCCGAGGAGAAATTGGCCGAGGATGCCAGCGCAATGAAGAGCCTGAAGACCGCCCTGGCCGCGTACCTGCTGGCGGTGGCGACCATCGCCACGGCCCAGGGTCTGCTGGGCCCCTCGATCAATGACAACCAGTTCCTGCCCGTCGATGAAGCATTCATCTTCACGGCAATTGCCGATGGCGGCGAACAGATTGCCCTCGACTGGCAGATCGCACCGGGCTATTACCTGTACCGGCATCGGGTCTCCGCGAAGACCGCAACCGCGGGATTCGAGCTTGGCCCGGTTGCGATGCCACCGGGCAAGAAAAAGACCGACGAGTTCTTCGGTGAAGTCGAAGTCTATTACGACGCGCTGAATGCAACGGTGCCGGTAGCGCGCCCCGCGGACGCCTCGACGCTCGAGATCACCGTCGGTTACCAGGGCTGCGCCGACGCCGGGCTCTGCTATCCGCCGGTGACAAAGACCGTCAGCATCGATCTTCCGCCTGCCGGCACGCCGACCCGCGCTGAAGCGCCACCGATGGTCGCGGAGCAGGACCGGCTGACAGGCCTGATCGCGACCGGAAACCTGCTGGTCGTGATGGCGATCTTTTTCGCCGGCGGACTGGGACTTGCATTCACGCCCTGCGTGCTGCCGATGATCCCGATCCTTTCCGGCATCATCGCCGGGCAGGGTACTGCCGCGACGCCGCGCCGTTCCCTGCTGCTCGCCCTTGTCTACGTGCTCGGCATGGCGACGACATACACGGTCGCCGGCGCAGCATTCGCGGTGGCGGGCAGTCAGGCGCAGGCATTTTTCCAGCAGCCCTGGATCATCATCGGCTTCGCAGTCCTGTTCGTCGTGCTGGCGCTTGCCATGTTCGGCCTGTTTGAGCTGCGCATCCCGGCCGCACTCGCAACCAGGCTATCGGCGGCTTCGGAGCGCCAGAAAGCCGGCAGCCTGCCAGGCACCGCTGTCATGGGCGCACTATCGGCGCTGGTGGTCACGGCCTGCGTGGCGCCGCCGCTCGTCGCGGCACTGGCGGTGATCGGCCAGGCCGGGGATGTGGCGCGCGGCGCGCTCGCCCTTTTTGCAATGTCGATCGGCATGGGCGCGCCGCTCCTGCTGGTCGGCGTCGCAGGCGGGCGCTTCCTGCCGCATGCCGGCCCCTGGATGACGACGGTCAAGGCACTGTTCGGCGTGATGATGCTCGGTGTCGCCGTGTGGATTCTCGAGCGCATCCTGCCAGGTCCGCAAACGCTGGCGCTCTGGGCATTGCTCGTGATCGTCGCGGGCTACTACTTCGGCGGTTTCGGACGGCCAGAGCCGAGAAGCGGGCTGTGGATGCTCGCACGCGGCGCGGGGCTGGCTGCGATCAGCTGGGGTGTCATCATGATGATTGGCGCGGCCGCCGGAGGCCATTCTCCGCTGGAGCCGCTGCGCGGCGTGATGCTCCCGGGCATGCCTGGCAGTTCGAATACCATGGCCGTGAACGCATTGCCGTTTCGCAAGGTCAGTTCGGTGGAAGAGCTCGACCGTGAACTGAAGGCAGCACAGGCTGCAGGCCAGCCGGCGATGCTCGATTTTTATGCCGATTGGTGCGTGTCCTGCAAGGAAATGGAGAAATACACATTCTCGGATGCCGGCGTTCAGCAGGCACTGGCCGGATTCCTGCTGCTGAAGGCCGATGTCACCGCCAACGGCCCGGCCGACCAGGCGCTGCTGCGCCGCTTCGGTGTCTATGGTCCCCCTACCACGGCCTTTTTCGGTCCCGGCGGGAGCGAGTGCCGCCCATTCCGGCTGGTCGGCTACGTGCCGGCCAAGGCATTCCGTGAGCACTTGTCACGGTTTGCTCGCGAATGCTGAGAATTCCGCGCAAAGCGCTGTGGGTCGGGCTGCTGGCCCTGTCGACCCTGGCTGGATACGGTGTCTACCTCAGCAGCAGGGAACTGCTCGCAACCGAACCGCCGTCGATCGAGCCAATCCCTCTGGCCGTCATTCCCGAACGCCGGCCAGATATCAGGCTTCCGGACCGAGACGGAAATGTGCGTGCCCTGTCGGAGTGGGACGGCAAGGCTCTCATCGTCAATTTCTGGGCGACCTGGTGCGCACCCTGCCGTCGCGAGATACCCATGCTGAACGACCTGGCGCGTGAATATCGCCAGCACAGCGTCGAAGTCATCGGTATCGCCGTCGACTTCCGGGACGACGTGCTGCAGTACCTGCAGAAAATGCCGATCGATTACACGGTGCTGATCGGCGAACAGGACGGCATGGACGCAGCGCGAGCCTTCGGCGTGGACGCCATCGGCCTGCCATTTACCGTCTTCACCGATAGCTCCGGCCGAATTGTCACCCTGCACGTGGGCGAATTGCACCGCCCCCAGGCCGAGGCCATCCTGACTGTAGTCCGCCAGCTCGAATCCGGAGCCCTCGACATGGCGACCGCCAGATCTCAAATCCGGAAGATGATGGCTGATTTCGCGCCGGCTGGCGCCTGATACACGCAAATAAGGGCTGATTGGCGTTAAATCGACGCCGTTCGCCACATTATCACTGCATTATGTAGACAAATCGAGCGTCGTCCGGTTGAATGAGACGCCACCGAGACCGGTGGCTCAGGGGAGATTGGGCGACCGATGCGACGGATCCTGCTCATCAATGGGCCGAATCTCAACCTGCTGGGTAGCCGCGAACCGGACTACTACGGCCGCGACACGCTCGGCGCCATTGAAGAAAGGCTGAAGGCCCAGGCCGCGAGCGGCGGTGCGGTGCTCGAGAGTTTCCAGAGCAACGCCGAGCACGAGCTGGTCGACCGGGTACAGGCCATGCGCCAGCAGCCGGTGGACTTCGTGATCCTGAATCCCGGCGCCTTCACCCATACCAGCATCGCGTTGCGCGATGCGCTCCTGGCCGTGGCCGTGC
>JBAQWM010000297.1:0-7367 GCA_049298915.1 Steroidobacteraceae bacterium
CTGCTCGACCGGCTGGTGCGTCGGGCCATCCTCGCCGAGGCCGATCGAATCGTGGGTCAGGACGAAAACGCTGCCGCTGCCGATGATCGCCGCCATCCGCAGCGAATTGCGCGCGTAATCCGAGAACACCAGGAATGTGCCGCCAAACGGTATGAATCCGCGGTGCAGCGCGATGCCATTCATGATCGCGCCCATCCCGAATTCGCGCACCCCATAGTGGATGTAGCGGCCGGTCGGATTCAACAGCGTCAGCGCTGCGGTACCCCTGATTTTCGTGTTGTTGGAGCCGGTCAGGTCGGCCGAACCGCCCAGTAGCTCGGGTATCCATCCGCCGAACGCATCCAGCACCGCCTGCGAACTCTGCCGCGTCGCCAGCGGCTGTCCGGCCGCCTGTGCGGCCGCCGCGCCGAGCGCGATCCTGGCCTCGAAATCGGCCGGCAGCCGGGCGCTGCTCCGGCGTTCGAATTCGGCGGCGAGCTCCGGATATTTCGCCTGGTAGGCCTCCCAGCGCCGGTTCCAGCGATTCTCCGTGCGGCGCCCCCTGGCGCGCGCGTCCCAGGCCGAGCGGACCGGATCGGGAATCACGAATGCCTCGTGTTGCCAGCCAAGCGACTTCCGCGCCAGCGCCACCTCGTCCGTGCCGAGTGCAGCGCCGTGGCATTCCTCCTTGCCCTGCTTGTTGGGTGCGCCGTAGCCGATCACCGTCTTGCAGCAGATCAATGTCGGCTTCGATTTCTCGCGCTTCGCGCGGCGCATGGCGCGGGCGACCGTGTCCGGATCATGACCGTCGACATTGCGGATCACCTGCCAGCCATAGGCCTCGAACCGCTTCGGCGTGTCGTCAGTGAACCAACCCGCCACCGGTCCGTCGATCGATATGCCGTTGTCATCATAGAAGCAGATCAGCTTGCCGAGGCCCCAGGTGCCCGCCAGCGAGCAGGCCTCGTGTGAAATGCCCTCCATCAGGCAGCCGTCGCCGAGGAATACCCAGGTGTGATGGTCGACGATCTCATGGTCGGGCCGGTTGAATTCGACTGCCAGCAGCTTCTCGGCCAGCGCCATGCCGACAGCGTTGGCGAGCCCCTGGCCCAGCGGACCGGTGGTGGTCTCGATGCCGATGTCGATTTCATGCTCCGGGTGCCCGGCCGTGCGCGAACCGAGTTGACGGAAGTTCCGTAATTCGTCCAGCGATAACGGGTAGCCGCTGAGATGCAGCACTGAATAGAGCAGCATCGAGCCATGTCCGTTGGACAGCACAAAGCGGTCGCGGTCGACCCAGCGGGGATTGCCCGGGTTGTGCTTCAGGAAGTCGTTCCACAGCACTTCCGCGATGTCGGCCATCCCCATCGGCATCCCTGGATGACCGGAATTGGCGCGCTGTACCGCGTCCATGCTGAGGGCTCGTATGGCATTGGCCAGTTCGCGGCGGTTCGGCATCAGGTACCCCTGCCAGGAAAGCTGTTCATTGTCTCCGATGCGGTATAATTTTTCGATGCCTGGACAGTACTTGTTCACGTCCGAGTCGGTCTCCGAAGGCCACCCGGACAAGGTCGCCGACCAGATTTCAGACGCCGTGCTCGATGCGCTGCTGGCGCGCGATGCGCGCGCGCGCGTTGCCTGCGAGACCCTTGTCAAGACCGGGGTTGCGGTGGTAGCCGGCGAAATCACCACCCGCGCCTGGATCGACCTCGAGGAACTGGTGCGCGGCGTCATCTGCGACATCGGCTACACCTCGTCGACAATCGGATTCGATGGCAATACCTGCAGTGTCGTCAATGTCATCGGCAAGCAGTCGGCCGACATCGCGCAGGGCGTTGACCGCAGCAATCCGGAGAATCAGGGCGCAGGCGACCAGGGCCTGATGTTCGGCTACGCCACCGACGAGACCGCGGCGCTGATGCCGGCTCCGATCCATTACGCGCACAAGCTGGTCGAGCGCCAGGCCAGGGTCCGCAAGGGCCGCAATTCGAAGCTGCCGTGGCTGCGCCCGGATGCGAAGAGTCAACTGACCTTCGCGTACGAAAACCACAAGCCGGTCGGTATCGAGGCCGTTGTGCTCTCGACCCAGCACGCACCGGAAATCCGCCAGAATGTCCTGCGCGAAGCGGTCATGGAGGAAATCATCAAGCCGGTGCTGCCGAAGCGCTGGCTCAGCAGGCGCACGAAGTATCACATCAACCCCACCGGGCGATTCGTCATCGGCGGCCCGGTCGGCGACTGCGGCCTGACGGGACGCAAGATCATCGTCGACACCTACGGCGGCATGGCCCGCCATGGCGGCGGCGCATTTTCCGGAAAGGATCCCTCCAAGGTCGACCGCTCCGCTGCCTATGCGGCGCGCTATGTCGCGAAAAATCTGGTGGCCGCTGGTCTCGCCAGCCGCTGCGAGATCCAGGTTTCCTACGCAATCGGCGTGGCGCGTCCGACTTCGATCTCGGTGCAAACCTTCGGCACCGGCCGATTGAGCGACCAGCGTCTCGAAAAGCTGGTTCGCGCACATTTTGACCTGCGTCCCTGGGGCATCATGAAGATGCTCGACCTGATTCACCCGATGTACCGGTCGACGGCAGCCTACGGTCATTTCGGGCGCGAACCGGTCGAGATGAACTACGATTGGCAGGAGGAGTCGAATGGTGCCAGGATCCAGCGCCATTCGACGTTCACAGCTTTCAGCTGGGAACGCACAGATCGCGCCGAGGTATTGAGGAAAGCTGCAGGACTTTGAGCACCCCGCCCGGCGGGGCGCGATCCTCGAGGAGCGTTGCAACAGGCACCCGCCTGCCAGGC
Source organism: Steroidobacteraceae bacterium (assembly GCA_049298915.1). GTDB lineage: Bacteria > Pseudomonadota > Gammaproteobacteria > Steroidobacterales > Steroidobacteraceae > SCUD01. The sequence continues at coordinate 2,788 of JBAQWM010000297.1, forward strand.
TCGAGGACTGCGACAGAAAACGGCGCTCTCGCTCGCAAAGGAGAGAATTGGCCATGAATGCCGTGATGAATCAGAAGTTCAAGGACTACCAGATCAGGGATATCGCGCAGGCCGATTGGGGCCGGCGCGAGATCGCGATTGCCGAGACCGAAATGCCGGGCCTGATGGCCGTGCGCGAGGAATTCGGGCGTGCTCGGCCACTGGCCGGGGCCCGAATCGCCGGTTCGCTGCACATGACCATCCAGACGGCGGTGCTGATCGAGACGCTGAGGACCCTGGGTGCCGAGCTGCGCTGGGCGTCCTGCAACATATTCTCGACCCAGGACCATGCAGCGGCGGCGATCGCCGCGGTCGGCATCCCGGTGTTCGCGCACAAGGGCGAAAGCCTCGACGAATACTGGGATTTTGCGCACCGGATATTCGAGTGGCCGGGCGGGCGCCACGCCAACATGATCCTCGACGACGGTGGCGATGCGACGCTCTTGCTGATGCTGGGCGCCCTCGCGGAACACGACGGCTCGGTCGTCGCCAGACCTGCGAATGAAGAGGAACAATCCCTGTACGCGTCGATCCGCCGCCAGATTGCGGCGCAGCCCGGCTGGTATTCGGCGCGGCTCGCGGAAATCCGCGGCGTCACCGAGGAAACGACCACCGGCGTCAAGCGACTCTATCGCATGGCTGGCGAAGGCCGGCTGCCATTTCCTGCGATCAACGTGAACGACTCGGTCACGAAGTCCAAGTTCGACAACCTCTACGGCTGCCGGGAATCACTGGTGGACGGCATCAAGCGCGCGACCGACGTGATGATCGCCGGCAAGATCGCCCTGGTCGCCGGCTACGGTGACGTCGGCAAGGGCTGTGCACAGTCATTGCGCGGGCTCGGCGCGACGGTCTGGGTGACCGAAATCGATCCGATCTGCGCGCTGCAGGCGGCCATGGAGGGATACCGGGTCGTCACGATGGACGATGCCTGCGCGATGGCCGACATATTCGTGACTGCGACCGGCAATGTGAATGTGATAACCCACGAACACATGCGGCGCATGAAGCACCAGGCCATCGTCTGCAATATCGGCCACTTCGACAGCGAGATCGACATCGCGTCGCTCCGGCAGTACCGCTGGGAGAATATCAAGCCGCAGGTCGATCACGTCATATTCCCCGATGGCAGGCGCATCATCGTGCTGGCGGAGGGTCGCCTCGTGAATCTCGGCTGCGGCACCGGCCATCCCTCGTTTGTGATGTCGAATTCCTTCACCAATCAGGTGCTGGCGCAGATCGAGTTGTTCGCCCATGGCGACCGCTATCAGAACCGGGTTTATGTGCTGCCAAAGGAGCTGGACGAGAAAGTCGCACGCCTGCACCTGGACCGCATCGGCGCCCGGCTGACCGTGATGACGCCGGAACAGGAACGGTATCTCGGCCTGCCGGCCGCCGGGCCATTCAAGCCCGACCACTACCGCTACTGAAAACTGCCCGGTGCGTCTGCTGCAATTCACGGACACCCACCTGCTCGGAACCCCGGGTGTCGAGGTGCGTGGCGTTGTCACTGATGTGACGCTGAAGCGCTGCATCGCGCATGCCGCGCGGCAGCATCCGGCACCGGACGCGGTGCTGCTGACCGGTGATCTGGTGCAGGACGATCGCGGCGGCTACGCGCGCGTGCGCCACCATTTCGGCAAGACCGGCGTACCGGTACACTGCCTGCCGGGCAATCACGATTCGCCGGCCGAATTACGGGCGGACCTTGCGGACCCGCCATTCGTGCACGATTTCGCGAGTCGCTATGACGCCTGGCTGATCGCGATGCTGGACAGCACCGTTGCAGGCGCGCATCACGGCCATCTCACTGCGGCGGAAATCGCACGCCTCGATCGCGCGCTGGCGCAGAACCCCGATGCCTATGCCCTGATCTGCCTGCATCATCACCCGGTGCCGCATGGCAGCCCCTGGCTCGATGCCCTGATGCTCGACAACGCGGCTGAATTGTTTGAGGTCATGGCGCGCCATCCGCGAGTGCGCGCCCTCCTGTGGGGGCACGTGCACCAGGCGCTCGACGAGGTGCGCGGCACCATCCGGCTGATGGGCACGCCGTCGACCTGCATGCAGTTCGAGCCGGACGCGGAGGAATTCAGCGTGGACACGCGGCCGCCCGCCTACCGCTGGCTCGAACTCGGCGACGACGGCAGCCTCAGGACCGGCATCGAATGGGTAGCGCACGATGAATGATGCCCGCCCGCGCCGGATGTGGCTGGTGTTCGCGCTCGCCGCGATGCTGATCCCATGCGGGTCCGCAACCGCGTACCCCGCGGTCTGGGCCGTCACCGGCGGGGACAGCACCGTGTACCTGTTCGGGTCGGTGCATCTGCTGCCGGAAGGCGGCTTTGCGATCGCCGGCGAACTGGAAAGCGCCTATCGCGACGCCGACCGTGTCTGTCTCGAAGTCGACATCGGTGCACTGACGCCCACCGAGGTGCTGCAAGTGACGCTCGCGCGCGCGGTTGACCCGGAGGGCCGCGGGCTGCTGGAGCTGCTCGGCTCCTCGGCCCCGCGGATACGTGAAGCAGCCGCCGCGGCCGGTATCGATCTCGCGCAATTTGCGGCGTTCGAGCCGTGGTTTACCGGCATCAGCATTGCGGTCATGGCATTGCAGCAGCATGGCTACGCCGCCGATCATGGCGTCGAGCAGGTCATCCAGCGGGCCGCCGAACGGGACGGCAAGCCGGGCTGCGGTCTCGAGACGCTCGACGAGCAGCTCGAAGTGCTTGACAGCCTGGCGGCCGATGAGCAGCAGAAATTGCTGCTGCGGTCGCTGGAAGAAGCGCGCGACATCGAGGCCGAAACCACTCGCCTCTACCAGGCGTGGCGGGAAGGCGCGGATGAATCCTTTGCACAGGAGCTGGTGGACGACTTCGCGGACTACCCGGAACTTGCCGAGCGCCTGATCTATGCACGCAATGCGCGCTGGGCCGACCAGGTCGCGGCACTCCTGAAGCAGCAGGACGACGTACTGGTCGTGGTCGGCGCGCTGCACCTGGTTGGGGATCGGGGTCTCCCGGCCATGCTCGTGCAGCGCGGATTCCGCGTCGATCGCCGCTGAGAAGGTAATGCCAGTGACACATTTCGAGGAAGCCAGCCGTTATATCGCCGGTGGCGTGAATTCGCCGGTGCGGGCATTCCGCGGCGTCGGCGGCGAGCCGGTTTTCATCAAGCGTGCCAGCGGCGCCTGGCTGGAGGCCGAGGACGGCAGGCGCTTCATCGACTATGTCGGGTCCTGGGGCCCGATGATCCTCGGTCATGCGCACCCGGACATCATCGCGGCCGTTACGCGCCGCGCAGCCGATGGCCTGTCATTCGGGGCGCCGACCGTGATCGAGACCGAACTCGCGCGCGCGCTGACGGAACTGATGCCATCGATCGAGCTCGTGCGAATGGTCAACTCGGGCACCGAGGCAACCATGAGCGCGATCAGGCTCGCGCGCGGCTTCACCGGCCGCGAGCGCATCCTGAAGTTCGAAGGCTGTTATCACGGGCATTCCGACTCGCTGCTGGTCAAGGCCGGTTCCGGCGCCCTGACACTTGGCGTGCCGACTTCGCCGGGCGTGCCGGCCGCACTCGCGTCCCTGACCATGACCCTCGACTTCAACGACAGCCGGCAGCTGGACGAATGCTTCGGCGCGATCGGCAACGAGATCGCCTGCGTCATCGTCGAGCCGATCGCCGGCAATATGAATTGCGTGCCACCGGTGCCGGGATTCCTGGAGCGGCTGCGCGAATTGTGCACACGGCATGGCGCCCTCCTGATTTTCGACGAGGTAATGACCGGGTTCCGGGTCGCGCCAGGAGGCGCGCAGTCGCTCTACGGCGTGCGACCGGACCTGACGACTCTCGGCAAGGTCATCGGCGGCGGCCTGCCGGTCGGCGCGTTCGGCGGCCGGCGCGATGTCATGGAGCTCCTGGCACCGCTCGGTCCCGTCTACCAGGCGGGCACGCTGTCCGGCAACCCGGTTGCAATGGCCGCGGGGCTTGCGACACTCGAAGCCATCTCGCGGCCGGGCTTCCATGATGCGCTCGCGGCTTCGACACGGCGACTGGTCGAGGGTATCGGCGCCGCAGCACGGGAATCCGGCATCCCGCTTGCGACCAATCACGTCTGCGGGATGTTCGGATTTTTCTTCACGCGCGAGCCTCGCGTGCAGTCCTATCGCCAGGTCATGGCTTGTGATGTCGCGCGCTTCCGGCAATTCTTCCACCGGATGCTTGACGCTGGTGTCTATCTGGCGCCTTCGGCCTACGAGGCCGGTTTCATGTCCGCCGCGCACGGCGAAGCCGAGATCGCAGCGACCCTGGACGCGGCGAAGAGCGCGTTTGCCGCTATCGCCGCCGCGGGCTGATGCGCGCGACCGGCTGGTTCCTGGCGGCGATCGCGGGCACGCTCCTGCTCTCGACGCTGGCCGCCTGGCCCGTTTATCAGCTGGTGCACGATATCCAGCCCGACTGGCAGTTTCACAAGGTGGCCGGCCGCCTGTGGCAGCTCCTGATGCTGGCCGCAATCGCCGCCACGGTCTGGCGTCTCGGCC
>JBAQWM010000298.1:0-11126 GCA_049298915.1 Steroidobacteraceae bacterium
CCTCGCCGACGGGCCGTACACGGTCGGCCTGCGGCCGCATCGCGTTCAACCGCATCCCGGCGCGGCGGCCGGATCGGTCGCGGTCGAGGGCCGGGTGGCAATCGCCGAGATCAGCGGCTCGGAAAGCGTCGTGCATTTCGACCTGCAAGGCAGCACCTGGGTGTCGCAGTCGCATGGCGTGCGCGACTTCGATGTCGGCGCGACGGCATCCTTCGTCCTCGATGTATCGCGCGCCATGTACTTTGGCGCCGACGGACGCCGCGTCGGCTCCGCGGAGGAATGAGCGGAGCATGGCGCGCATCAGCCTGAAGAACCTGCGCCACAGTTATCGTCGCGAGCCGAGGACCGGGGCGGACTGGGCTTTGCAGCGACTGGAGCTCGATCTTGCCGATGGCAGCGCGACCGCACTGCTCGGGCCTTCCGGCTGCGGAAAGACGACGCTCCTGAACATCATTTCCGGGTTGCTGCGGCCGAGCGAGGGATCGGTCTGGTTCGGCGACCGCGAGGTCACTGCGCTGGCGGCGGACCGGCGCGAGATAGCACAGGTATTCCAGTTCCCGGTCGTCTACGACACGATGAGCGTCTACGACAATCTCGCGTTTCCGCTGCGCAATCGAGGCGTGCCGCGCGCTGCGGTCGATGGTCGCGTGCGCGAGATCGCCGCGATGCTCGACCTCGGTGACATGCTGCAGCGCCGGGCTTCCGGGCTGAGCGCCGACGGCAAACAGAAGATCTCGCTGGGACGCGGGCTGGTGCGCTCCGACGTCAATGTGATCATGTTCGACGAGCCATTGACCGTCATCGACCCGCAGTTGAAGTGGCGGCTGCGCTCCAAGCTGAAGGAACTGCATCAGCGCTTCGGCATCACGATGATCTACGTCACTCATGACCAGACCGAGGCGCTGACATTCGCCGATCGCGTCATCGTGATGAATGAAGGTGTGATCGTGCAGTCCGGCACGCCGGTGGAACTGTTCGAACGCCCGCAGCACACTTTTGTCGGCCATTTCATCGGCTCACCCGGCATGAACCTGCTGCCGGCGACATTCGATGCCGGCGTGGCGCGATTCGCCGGGCACGCGCTGCAGACGACCGCACCGCCCGGCGCGGTTCCAGCGCAGTCGCAGCTGCAGATCGGCGTCCGGCCGGAGTTCGTGTCGTTTGCCGGGACCGGCATCCCGGTCACTGTCGTGAAAGTGGCGGATCTCGGGCGCTTCCGCGTGGTGGAGACACGCCATTCGGAATACACGATCCGGCTGCTGGTCGGCGACGACCAGCCATTGCCCGCCGAGCACGGCTGGCTGCAGTTCGATCCGGCCTTCACACATCTGTACGCCGACGGCTGGCGGGTCGGGGAGCGGCCGGCATGAGCGGGCAGACGCCGAACCAGAGGGCCTGGTGGCTGGTGCTGCCGGTCGTGCTGCTGGTCGCCTTCAATGCGGTCATCCCGCTGATGACGGTGGTCAACTATTCGGTGCAGGAGACCTTCGGCGACAACCAGTTCTTCTTCGAGGGCGTGACCTGGTTCGAGCAGATCCTGCATTCCTCGCGGTTTCACGATGCGCTGCAGCGGCAGCTCCTGTTCACCGCCATCGTGCTCGCCATCGAGCTGCCGCTCGGCGTCGCAATTGCGCTCGCGATGCCGCGGCGCGGCCCGTGGGTGCCGGTGTGCCTGGTGCTGATGGCGATGCCGTTGCTGATTCCGTGGAATGTCGTCGGCGCGATGTGGAATATCTTCGCGTTGCCCGATATCGGACTGCTGGGCTACACGCTGAACAAGCTCGGTTTCGACTACAACTTCACGCGCCAGCCGCTGGCGGCCTGGTCGACACTGGTGGCGATGGACGTATGGCACTGGACTTCACTGGTCGTGCTGCTCGCCTACGCCGGCCTGTCGGCGATTCCCGACGCCTTTTACGAGGCGGCAAGGATCGACGGCGCATCGGGCTGGGCGGTGTTCCGCTTCATCCAGCTGCCGAAGATGAAACGCGTGCTGATGATCGCCGTGCTGCTGCGCTTCATGGACAGCTTCATGATCTATACCGAGGCGATCGTGCTGACCGGCGGCGGACCCGGGAATGCGACCTCGCTGCTGTCGATCGACCTGGTGAAGATCGCGCTCGGCCAATTCGACCTCGGGCCGGCGGCGGCGATGTCCCTGATCTACTTCCTGATCATCCTGCTGCTGTCGTGGGTGTTTTACGCCGTGATGACGCGCGACGAGACCAGATGATCAGGCAGCGATTCCAGCGGGTGCCTTCATGAGCCGGACCAGGTGGCTGCTGCCGACGCTGTATGTCGTATTCCTGCTGCTGCCGATCTACTGGCTGCTGAACATGTCGTTCAAGACCACCAACGAGATCCTCGGCTCGTTCACGCTCTGGCCCGTCCAGTTCACGCTCCAGAACTACCGGACCATTCTCGGCGACCCGAGCTGGTACATGGGCTACGTCAATACGCTCGCCTACGTGCTGATGAACACCGCCATCAGCGTGGTGGTGGCGTTGCCGGCGGCGTACGCGTTTTCGCGCTATCGCTTCCTCGGCGACAAGCACCTGTTCTTCTGGCTGCTCACGAACCGCATGGCGCCGCCCGCCGTGTTCGCGCTGCCATTCTTCCAGCTGTATTCGGCTATCGGTCTGTTCGACACCCACATCGCGGTGGCACTGGCGCATTGCCTGTTCAATATCCCGCTGGCCGTATGGATACTCGAGGGATTCATGTCCGGCGTGCCGAAGGAACTCGATGAAACCGCTTTCGTGGATGGCTACCCGTTCTGGCGGTTCTTCATCCGCATCTTCATCCCGACCATCGCTGCCGGCATCGGCGTCGCGGCATTCTTCTGCTTCATGTTCTCCTGGGTCGAACTGCTGCTGGCCAAGACGCTGACCGCGGTCGACGCCAAGCCGATTGCGGCGATGATGACCCGCACGGCGAGCACCTCGGGGTATGAGCTGGGCCTGCTGGCTGCCGCGGGAGCGCTGACGATCGTGCCCGGCGCCTTCGTCATCTATTTCGTGCGCAACTACATTGCGAAAGGCTTCGCCCTCGGGCGGGTCTGACGGAGGCGACGATGGAATCGACAGCGCTCGGCTGGATGGCGTGGACCTGGCAGACCGCCACTTTCTTCGGTTTCATCGCCGCGTTGCTGGTCGCAATGACGATCTGGGAGTGGCGTGCCCCCGGCGGCAACCCGCGGCGCGGCGTGCTCGGCATCGACACGACACGCGGCGACCGGCTGTTCATTTCGCTGCTGCTGGCGGCGTTCCTGCACCTGTTGTGGCTGGCGTCGATCGGTACGCCGCTATGGGGCGCGACATTGCTGTCGGCGGGCCTTTCCGTGCTCGTATTCCGCTACGTCTGACGGATCGGGGCGATCTGTTGAATGCCATCCGCGGTTTCGTGTCGCTGCTCGCGCTCTGTGGCGGCGCCATCCCGGCGCCGGCGGATGAACGTCCGGCGACAGCTGGCGCGCCCGTCGAATTTTCCGTGCTGACGCCGGGCCTGGAAGGACATTTTCGCGTGTCTACCGGCTTTGACCTGTCGATGGTGGGGATCACCGGCCTGACGAACATGCGACACACCAAGGCCCTGCGCAAAATGGCTGAGGAAGAAGGCTATGACGTGAGCCGCCAGATCGCGGATGCGATCCTCGTGGCGCTGCACGACGCAGGCCGCACGGGAATCCACGAACCGATCCCGCGCCGGCCGGCAGGCCGGCTCCAGTCACTCACGGCTGACCAACTGCCAGAACAGCCGAAAGGCGCAATATTGCTGGACATCACGATCAGCTGGATCGGCCTGCACGCGGAGGTGTCGATGGACAGCCTGCGCCCCGCATTATCCCTGACCTGGCGCCTGATCGGCCCCGACGGCAACCTCGTCGAACCCGGCCGGACGCTGCGATACGTCCATCAATCCGGACGAAAAAAACCCAGATTGACCGATCCGGCCTTGCGGCCGAATCAGAAGATCCCGCCGATCGCGGTTCCGACTGAGACCGGTGAGCAGAAATTCTGCTCCTTCTCCTCGTTTTCAGCGGCGCGGAAAGATCCGGCGCGCCTGTGGGACTGCTTTGACGATGCCTGTTCAGCCGCTGCCAGGAAGCTCGTCGACGAGTTGCCGCAACGTAATTGACTGGCAGCTGCATGAGCGGACCGTCGCTTCAGGCGCGCTCTTCCGGGATGCGCGGCATCGGCCGCAGCAGTTCCGTCACCAGCGCGGTGCCGAGCAGGATCACCAGCATTCCTGCAATCTGCAGCCATGAGAGCGTTTCGTCCAGCAGCAGCCACCCGAGCAGGGCGGCTATGACCGGGATGACGTATCCGTAGGAACCGATGACGACAGGCGTCGCGTGCATCGTGAGCCAGGCATAGGCCGTGTAGGCCAGGCAGGAACTCATCAGCGCGAGCCATGTGAACGCAAGCAAGCCGCGTGGCGTCCAGTGAATCGCGAGCGATCCCTCGCTGACCCAGGCTGCCCCCAGCAGGCCGAGCCCGCCGGCCAGCATCTGCAGCGCGGCGAACATCATCGGCGGATTGGCGGCGCCGGCATTGCGATAGTAGATGGTTCCGAGCGACCAGCCCAGGCAGCCGAGCAGGATCAGGAGCTGCCAGCCCAGCCCCGCCAGCTGAATGCCGCCCTTCGGCGCCAGCACCAGGACCACCCCGACAAAACCGAGCAGCAATCCGGCGCGCGCGCTGCCGGAAAGATCGCTGCGGCGGCGGCCGAGCGTGCCCAGCCAGGCGATCCAGAGCGTGGGCGTCGCATTCAGCAGCGCCGCGGTGTTCGACTGTACGTACTGCATCGCGATGACGTGGCAGGCATTGCTGAACAGCACCGACAGGAACCCCACCGCGAGCACATGTCGCAATTCCAGGCGGCTGATCACGGGCGGGCCGCTGCGCCAGTACGCGAAGGCCAGCAGCAGCAGACCCGCGGCGGAAAAGCGCAGTCCGGCGGCCACCAGCGGCGGTTCGTCGGTCACCATGATCTTGGTCGCGAGGAAGCTCGATCCCCAGACGAGGTAGATGACCGCCAATGCGATCGCAAGCCTGGTGCGCCGTGCCTGGGACTTGCTCATGCACCGCCGCGGTGCTGGATCAGGCGCGCGCCCCGCGCGTCGCTACCCGGTGCAGCCACCACCCGAACGCGGCCAGCGCCGCGAGGCCTGCGTACTGCCCGGGCCGCAGGGTGGCTTCGACTGCGAGCACGTCGGCATCTCCGCTCACGACGATCGGGATGGCGATCAGCACTCCGACGATCGCCTCGCCGGCGATCAGGCCGGCCGAGAACAACAGCCCATTCTGTTTCAGCAATTCCGGGTCGGCGTCGGGTCTGCGGCGCCGGTGCCAGCGCGTCGCAAGTTCCGCAACCAGGCCGCCTGCAAAAATCGGCGTCGAGAGTTCAAGCGGAAGATAGATGCCGACGGCAACCGCCAGCACCGGCGCGCGCCAGCTGGCTCCGGTGCGACGCAGGTACTCGTCCAGCGCAATGACGATGGCGCCCACGATGGCACCGATCGCGACCATGTTCCAGGGCAGACCGCTGCCGAAGATGCCGCCTGCGACCGAAGCCATCAGGGTCGCCTGCGGCGCAGCGAGCGCGCTGACGCCCGCGCGTGCCGGTGTGCCGATGCCATAGGCCTCGAGCAGCAGATTCAGGACCGGCGCCATCACGGCGGCACTTGCAAGCGCGCCGATGCCGAGCATCACCTGCTGGCGCCAGGGCGTGGCGCCGACCAGCTGTCCGGCCTTGAGATCCTGCAGATTGTCGCCGGCAATCGCGGCCGCATTGCAGATCACGGCGCCGATCATGATGGCGGCTACCGGGCCCACGGTCGAGCCCTTGCCGAGCATGCCGAGCAGGATCAGCGAGGCAAACAGGATCGTCGAGATCGTGATGCCGGAGACCGGATTGTTCGAGGAGCCAACGAGCCCTGCCATGTAACCGCTCACCGACGAGAATACGAAGCCCGCGATCACCATGATCACGGCCATCGTCAGCGCGACTCCGAGACTGGCTACGACAGCGTAGTACAGGGCGAACAGCGGGATCACGAACAGCAAGATTCCGGTCATGATGGCTGCCATCGGCAGGTCGCGCTCGGTATGGGGAACGGCCGCGCCGCCGGTGCGGTGCAGGCTGGCGCCGGTCCTGATGCCGGACAGCAGCGAATTGCGCAGCGACCACAACGACCACAGGCCGCCGATCAGCATGGCGCCGACGCCGATATAGCGGATCTGCCGGCTCCAGATCAGTCCGGCCGCGTCCTCGGCGGCAAGACCGACGAGCTCCGCGGCCAGGACCGGGTCCTGCTCGACCAGGAAGTTGTTGTAAATCGGTATGAACACCCACCAGGAGAGCGCGCCACCGGAGAGCATCAGCGTGCCGATGTTGAAGCCGACGATATATCCCACCCCGAGCAGCGCCGGCGAGAGATTGATGCCGAAGAACCCGATCGTGCGTTCGCCGAAAAAACGCGCGACCGTGAAGCTCTCCGGCGAGAGCTTCAGACCGGCAAGCACGAACTTGAACAGTGCGCCGGTCCCCGCGGCCAGCGCCAGCGCAATGACGCCAGGGCCCGGATTCTCGCCGACCTTCAGCACCTCGGCGGTCGCGACGCCTTCGGGAAACTTGAGTTTCTGCTCGAGGATCAATGTCCGGCGCAGTGGCACCGAGAACAGCACGCCGAGCAGGCCGCCAAGACCGGCGATCGCGAGCACCCACCAGTACTCGAAACTTGTCCAGTGGCCCATGATCACGAGCGCGGGAATCGTGAAGATGGTTCCGGCCGCGATCGAGGATCCAGCGGAGGCGCCGGTTGCGACGATATTGTTCTCGAGGATGTTCGAGCGGCCGAGCAACCGCAGCACGCCCATCGAAACGACGGCGGCGGGGATCGCTGTCGCAACGGTAAGACCGGCGAACAGGCCCAGATACGCGTTCGCGGCGGCCAGCAGCACGGTCAGGATCAGCGACAGGATGATCGCGCGGGCAGTCAGCTGCCGTGCCGAATCGGCTGGGTTCATCTGGAATTCCTCGTGATTACCAGCCGCACTCGCGGCCGCGATTCTGTTCTTCGAGCCAGGCCATCAACGGTTCAAAATAGTCGATGATCGCGGTGGCGTCGATCTGGCGCGTGCCGGTGAGCTTCTCGAGCGCATCCTGCCAAGGCCTGCTCGCGCCGAGCGCAAGCATTTCCCGCAGCCGGCGGCCGGCCTCGGGATTGCCGTAAATCGAACATTCGTGCAGCGGGCCCTGGTGGCCCGCGGTCTCGCACAGGGCCCTGTGAAACTGGAATTGCAGGACAAAGGCGAGGAAATAGCGCGTGTACGGCGTGTTGCCTGGTATATGGTACTTGGCGCCCGGGTCGAAGTCGTCTGCGCTGCGCGCCACCGGGGCCTCGACGCCCTGGTACCTGCGGCGCAGCTCCCACCAGGCCTCGTTGTACTTCGCGGGCGGGATTACGCCTGCGAACACACCCCAGCGCCACTGGTCGATCATCTTTCCAAACGGCAGGAATGCGATTTTCTCGAGCGCTACCTTCATCTGGCGGTTGATCAGGGCCTTGTCGTTGCTCTTCGTGCCTTCTGGAATCAGGCCGATATCCGCGAGATAGCCCTCGGTCATCGACAGGTTGACGGTATCGCCGATGGCTTCATGGAAGCCGTCATTCGCGCCGTCCTGGAACAGGTAGGGCTGGTCCAGATAGCTCAGGTAGTAATAGACATGGCCGAGCTCGTGATAGATCGTGTAAAGCTCCTCCTCGGTCGGCTGGATGCACTGCTTGATGCGCACGTCGCCCTGCGTGTCCATGTTCCAGGCGCTGGCGTGGCAGACCACCTCGCGGTCGCGCGGGCGCGTCAGCATCGAATTTGCCCAGAAGCCCTCGGGCAGCGGCGGAAAACCGAGTGACGTATAGAAAGACTCCGCCGAACGCGTCATTCGGGTCGCGTCATAGCCCTGCTTCCTGAGCGCCGCGTTGACGTCCTGATCCGAGACACCGGGGTAGGGTTCCAGCAGATCGAAGATGTTGTTCCACTGCTGGGCCCACATATTGCCAAACAGGTGTGCAGGCAGCGGCTTGCCGTCCGGCACCCGTTCCTTGCCGTATTTCCCCTGCAGCCTGCCGCGCGCGAAGCAGTGCAGGCCGTCGTAGAGCGGCTTCACCTGGGTCCAGAGTCTTTCGGTCTCCTGCTCGAATTCCTCCGGGCTCATGTCATAGCCGGAGCGCCACATCTCCCCGAGATCGCCGTAACCGAGCTCCTGCGCGCCCTGATTCGCGAGTTCGACGAAACGCTGGTAATCCTTGCGCATCGGCCTTGAAATGGTGTGCCAGCCGGCCCAGGCCGAGAGCTGTTCGTCCCAGTCGCGGCTCTTCACCAGCGTTTCCGCGAGCTGATCGAGATTGCGGCAGGTATCGGGACCTTCCGGGCACCACTTGCCCGCGCCGTACATCGATTCCATGCGCGTCGAGATGGCCGTGAGTTCCGCGCGCTTCCCGGCATCGTCCGGGGCCGGCGCCGCGAGCCCCTGCCGGAGCAGCCCCATCGCGCGCCGCGACTCCGGAGAAATGTCCATGTCCGCATAGGCCCGCGAAGCCCTGACGGCCTGCGGGTAGTACTCGAGCGCCCGCTCCAGCGCCCTGGCCGCAAGCTGCTCGGTGTCCGGCGTGATGTAGGTCTGCTGCACCCAGGCGGCCAGCGCGTTTTCGTGGCTGCGCTGCTGCAGCTCCCGGTTGACGCGCGCGACGAACTCGTCCGCGCTCTCCTCTGGCGGCTGCTGGCCGCAAGCCCCGACCAAAGCCGCCGCGCAGAGCGCCCAGCCGATCCGATTCAATGAGATCACGCTATTTTCCTTCGGCGCCGTGCATCCAGCGGATGATGCGGCCGGAAATCGCCCATAGCACGATGCTGAAAGTGACCAGCGCGAGCGCCAGGCCACCGAACACGCCGAGGAGCCCCGCATGCTCCGCGCGCACGCCCACGTCGGTCGCGATCGCGATCATCCACGGGTACTCGCCCATGTGCTCCGAGAAGGCGCCGATGTAGCCGGCAAGCGTGTTGGCGACGAAGTTGATCATGAACCATACGCCCATCATCAGCGAACCGAGGCGCAGCGGCGCGAGCTTCGTCACCATCGAGAGCCCTACCGGGCTGATGCAGAGCTCGCCGGTCGTGTGGAACAGATATCCAAGGACCAGCCAGAGCATGCCGGATTTCACGTCGGCGGTGCGCTGCATCTCGAACACTGCGATGACCAGGAAGATGAATCCAAGCGCGACCTGCAGCAGGCCAAGGTACATCTTGACCGGTGTCTTGGGGTTCCTGCCGCTCCGGCCGAGCCTGCTCCACAACATCGAGAAGAATGGAGCCAGCACCACGATGAACAGGGGATTCAACGACTGGAACCAGCCGGTCGGCACGGTGAAACCGCCGACCGAGCGGTTGGTGTACTGATCGGCGAACAGGTTCAGCAGGCCGCCGGCCTGCTCGAAGGCGGCCCAGAACATCACGACGAAAGCGAATATCACGAAAATCACGCGCAGGCGATCGCGCTCGTCGGGTGTCAGCGGATGCTTCCTGCCCCCGGCCAGTTTCAGCGAACGGCTCGCTGCGGGCTCGCGACCGATGTCGCCGATGTAGCGCTGCGCGTAGGCGAGCTGTATGACCACCGAAAGCGTCATGCCGATGCCGGCTGCAAGGAAACCCATGCGCCAGCCATAGGCCGGATCCTCGCCGAGGGTCGAGCAGACCAGCGGCGCGAGGAAGGCGCCGAGATTGATGCCCATGTAGAAGATCGTGAAGGCGCCGTCGCGGCGCGCATCGCCCTGCTGGTAGAGATCGCCGACCATCGTCGAGATGTTGGGTTTGAAAAAGCCGTTGCCGATGATCAGCAGAGCCAGGCCGACGTAGAAGCTGGTGGGGGCTTCCGGGAAGGCGATTCCCAGCGCGCCGAAGGACCATGCGGCGCTCGTGCCCATGAGGTCGAGCGGGGAGGCGAGCGAGAACTGGCCGAGTGCCATCAGGACACCGCCGATGATCACAGCCTTGCGTTGGCCGATGAAATTGTCGGCGAGCCAGCCGCCGAACAGCGGCGTGAAATAGGTGAGTCCTGTGTACCAGGCGTAGAGTTTCAGCGCCTGCGGGCTGTCCCATCCCAGACCGGGATTCACGGCATTGGTCGCGGCGACGACGTATAGAACCAGCAGCGCGCGCATGCCGTAGTAGCTGAAGCGCTCCCACATCTCGGTGGTGAACAGCAGGAACAGGCCCTTGGGATGCCCCAGCCAGGTTTCCGTCGGGACGTGGACGTCGGTCGTCATGATTTTTTACTCCAGAGTCCGGCGAGTCTCGGCGATGTTGCGGTGCAACATCAAGCGGGATCGCCTTCCGGATCGGGCGGTCTGGCGCGAACCATCAGACGCGCCATGATGATGCCGGCCTCGAACAGCGCATACATCGGCAATGCCATCATGGTCTGCGAGATGGGATCCGGCGGCGTCAGGAATGCCGCGACGATGAATATCACGAGCAGCACATAGCCACGATTCTTCGTCAGCGCCTCCCGCCGTATCAGGCCGGTGCGCACCAGCAGCACGGTCGCGACCGGAATCTCGAATGCGAGGCCGAACGCGAAGAACAGCAGCACGGCAAAGTCCATGTACTGCGTCATGTCGGTCATCATCTGCACGCCTTCCGGCGTCGTCATGACGAAAAAACGGAATGCCGCCGGGAACACCACGAAGTAGGAAAAAGCGGCGCCGCAGTAGAACAGCAGCACGCTGGAGACGAACAGCGGCAGCGCGAAGCGCCGTTCATGCCGGTAGAGACCGGGTGCAATGAATGCCCAGACCTGGTACAGGATCATGGGCATCGCGAAAAAAACCGCGGCCAGCAACGCGAGCTTGAATGGCGTCATGAAGGGCGCCATGACGGAAGTCGCGATCAGGCTGGTGCCGGGCGGCAACTGCGCGAGCAGCGGCGCCGACAGCCAGCGGAACAGGTCGTTGGCAAAGTAGAGACAGGGAACCGCGATCAGCAGCGTAGCTGCCAGCGCCCGCAGCAGCCGGTCGCGCAATTCGAGCAGGTGCGAGAGCAGGGAGCTCTCGGCAAGCGCTTCAG
>JBAQWM010000299.1:0-6796 GCA_049298915.1 Steroidobacteraceae bacterium
CAGTACATCCATCTGAGCGCGGAAATGGAGAAACGGGTGTTCGCGGATCGCGCCGAGTATGGCGGCGACCCGGATTTCGTGCGCCAACCGGTCGCCGCGCTGATTGCAGACGAATACATCGCACGGCGCGCCGCCGAAGTGAGCCTGCAGGCCATCAGCGCGGCAGCGTCGGTCCGGCCGGGCCTCGAAGGGCGCTCGACCACGCATTTGTCGATCGTGGATCGCGACGGCAACGCGGTTGCGCTGACCACGACGCTCAACACCGATTTCGGCAGCGGCGTCGTGGTCGAGGGCGGCGGATTCCTGCTGAACAACCAAATGGACGACTTCAGCGCCAAACCGGGCACGGCGAATTACTACGGCGTGACTGGATCCGACGCCAATGCGATTGCGCCCGGCAAGCGCATGCTGTCGTCGATGTCGCCGACCATCCTCCTCAGCGACGGCCGCGTCAGCATGGTGCTGGGGTCACCCGGCGGCTCCACCATCATCACCTCCGTCTACCAGACGATCGTCAACGTGCTCGACTTCGGCATGACGGCAGAGGATGCGGTGGCCGCCACGCGGTTCCATCACCAGCTCTATCCCGAGGACCTGATCACCTACAGCATCAACCGCCCGTTGCCGGAGGCGACCGTGCGAGCTTTGACGGCGCGCGGCTATCGGGCGCGCCCGCACGACTGGGAAATCGGCGACCTGCAACTGATCGTGCGCGATGGCGCCGGCTGGCACGCGGCTTCCGACCCACGCGGCCGCGGCGAGTCGAGGATCATCCGCTGAAGCCGCCTTAATCGGGCCAGCGCCGGTCCCGAAACGGACAATCGCCAGCATCCGATTGCGCTCTGGATTCGATGCCGGCACGGGTCGCTTCGACCATGGATACCAGCGCCGTGCCGGAAGCGAGCGACTGCGCACGCGCGATCTGGCGGCGGGATTCCACCGTGCAGCCGGCATCCGCGAGAACCTGCGCGAGGTTGTTGCGCGCTGCCGCATCGGATGGCGCGAGTGTCACGGCACGCGCATAGGCAGCGGCGGCCGCGACGCGATCGCCATCCGCGTAGGCGACATTGCCGCGACCGAGCCATGCCAGCGGTTCTTCCGGCCAGCGCGCAATCGCCGCATCGTACGAATCCGCCGCCGCCTGCCGACTGCCCGCGGCCTCGAGTCCTGCGACCGCCGCCAGATAGCGCGCCGGTTCCGCTTCGCGTGGAATGATCGCTGGCGGAAGTACCGTCATCGCCCAGCGCCCGGCGCGGTCCCAGCTGCGCGCAAAGCGCTGCCAGCGCATTTCCAGCCGCTCGCGGCGACCTGAGCGGAGAACTGCAACATTGCGGTCCGCGTCGTAGCCGACCAGCACCGCATAGTGCCAGACCGGTATCTGCCTGACGCCGAGATTCTGCAGCAACAATACCGGCCGGCCTTCGGAAAGCTCGGCGAGCAGTGCATCACCGGTGCCCGGCAGCAGGTAAGCGAGCCTCGCATGGCGCCGGCTTGCACCGATGAGCTCGGCCTGCAGGCTGCCGCGGCGCTTCGGCAGGTAAACCTGCGGCGCCAGCGCTTCCGGTTGCACCTGGACGCCGCTCGCGCCCAGCACCGTGGCGAGCGCGGCCGGGCCGCATTGGTATTCTTCCTGGGGGAAATACGGCGTGTCGGGCAGCTCGAGCGTGCGCGGCAACGCCCCCGGAATTCCGTTCGCCAGCGGCGGCGACGCCGCACAACCGGCCAGAACTGCGAACAACGCTGCCGTCGGCAGCGCAGCCCGCATCAGGCTTTCTTGAAGATGTCGATCGTGCCGGTCAACTCGAGGACCAGCAGCACCAGGAACACGGCACCGAGGATAGCGAGCGCCGAATCGCCTCCGGCCGGGGCTTCCCTGATGTTCCCGGCAAGCGTTGCCAGTTCGGGCGCAGTCAGCGCGCCGAGACGGCCGGCAATCTCCGCCGGATCGACGCCGAGTGCCGCCATCTGTTCGAGCACATCGGCACGGGCCAATGCCCCCTGGACGACAGCAAGATCATCGTGCTGCTGACTGACGACAATGGCATCGGCCGTGCCGACAATTCCGGCGGCCGCGGGGGTCTGCAAGCCCAGCGAAACGAGACTTGCGCTGAGGAGAACTACGCAGCTGCGGCGGAATCGATCAAAGCCCATGAGACACCTCCATTCGATCTGTATTCAACAGCCTGCAAAATAGCACGACTGCGCCAATCATCGCCCGAGGAAATACCAGAGGACAACCGCAACCAGCACGACGTCGATGATCAAAACCCACTTGATGATCCGGCGCTTCAATTGCACTTGCAGATCGGCGAGTTGCGCCTTCAGCCCCGGGTTGCGCTCAACGTAGGCTTCGACGCGCTGCTTCGCCTCCATCAGCCCGAGTCCCTCGGCCTCGCGAACCTGCTTGATGGCCTCGATCAGCCGCCCAGTGGAAAGTGCGGCGACTGCTGCGGCTGGCAGGGGGCGTTGCTCGTCAGAATTCTGCTCCATGGACCAATCCTGATCCACGAGTCATTGCAATTTCAAGGGAGCGACTCGCAGCTTTGAACGGGACGACCTTGCGCGCGGAATACGCAGTCCTGAAGCATGAGACTTGCGTTTCCGGCTTCAGTGTATCAAACTTGGTTGAATGATCAATCAAGTCACAGGGGATACCCGCCGACGGATCGTCGATGCGGCGATGCTGCTGTTCTGGGAGAAGGGCTACGGATCGACCTCAGTGGCCGATATCCTCGGCCGCGCCGGTATCAACAGCGGCAGCCTGTACCACTTCTTCCCCGGCAAGCAGGACGTGCTGCTCGCGGTGCTCGAGTCCCTGCGCACGGGCATCTACGAGAATCTGCTCGAGCCCAACTGGCGCGGCATTGACGATCCGATCGAGAAGATCTTCAAGCTGCTGGCCGGATACCGCGATGCGCTGCTGCAGACCGAGTGCACCTACGGCTGCCCGATCGGCAGTCTTGCTCTCGAGATCCACGAGCCCGATCCACCGGTGCGCAAACTGCTGGCCGCCAATTTCTCGAACTGGACCGCAGCGATCGAGGACTGCCTGAAGGCAGCCGGCGACCGCTTGCCGCCCGAAACGGATCGCCGTGCACTTGCCGAATTCGTGCTGACCACGATGGAAGGCGGCGTGATGCTCGCGCGCAGCTACCGCGACGTCACCTATTTCGATCGCGCGGTCCAACAGCTCAAGGAATATTTCAACTGCCTGCTGCAACCGGCAAAGGCGCCGGCGCGCCGCAGGCCACAACGACGCACCAAGGGGAAATCGCATGCCTGAAATCAACTGGCTGGCCGCGCTGGCCGCGGCCGTATCGTCATTCGTGATCGGCGGAATCTGGTATTCGCCTGCGCTATTCGGCAAGGTCTGGCAACGCGGCGCAGGTCTCACGGACGAGCAACTGAAGACCGGCAATCCGGCGAAGATCTACGGCGGCGCATTTCTGCTCTCCGTCGTCGCTGCCGTCGTATTCGCGATGTTTCTCGGCCCGAATCCCGATGTTGGCTTCGCCACCAGTGCGGGTTTCGCCGCGGGTCTCTGTTGGGTCGCTGCAAGTTTCGGCATCAACTACCTGTTCGAGCACCGGGGTCTGTCGCTGTTCCTGGTGAATGGCGGTTATCACACGGTCCAGTTCACCGTCTTCGGCCTCGTGCTCGGCCTCTGGCATTGAGGGAACCCATGACACAAGTACGCTTTTCGCGGGCGCTTCTGTTTGCCGCCCTGCTCTCCTCCGCCTCGGCGGCTACCGCAGATGACTCGCTGGCACGCCGGGCGCAAGCGTATCGTGTATCGCTACTGGAATTCCCTGGGTGGCCAGAGTGACGGCTATGTCGAGGTCGGCGCGGGCCGGAGCATGGCAATAGCAGGCTAGCGGCCCTGCTTCAGTTCCGCAATCGTGAAAGTTGCCAGTGTCTTGTCGTAGAACTCGACGTTGCGCGAAAAGTAATGCAGCACCGGCGCGCGATAGCCGACCAGGAAAAGGCCCTGCGGAGAGTTCGCGCCGACGACCATGGCTTCGTAACGCACCGACCCGGCGTCCACCGCCGTGCGGTAGGCAAGGTGCAGGCGGAATGCCGGCCGTCCCGCCAGCATCGTCGGCTCGTCCGACAGCACCTGCATGTTCTGCAGCGACCCGGCCGTGCTCATTTCCGCGACGATCTTCTCGGCCAGTTCCTGCGGCATCATGTCGGGTGTCGAATTCTGCTTCAGCGCACGGAATGCATTCTTGTGCTTGCGGAAGTCGACATAGATCATCTGCAATGCCGGTCCGTCGCGCGTCGCTATCGTTTCATCGCCAAACTTGTTGTAGCGCCAGCCCGACGGATACTGGATCGAGTATCCGCTGCCCTTGTGGGTAATCGGCTGGCCGTCGATGACCAGCTTCCATGCCAGTGCCGGCATCGAGATGATCATCCCTGCCAGCAGCGCGAGGACGCGCGTGCCCGTCTTGCTCATGGCACAGACTCCTTGCTCAGCATGTCGATGTACTGGCGTGCATAGCCATTCTGCCCTGGATCCGGATTCAGCTCGATGAAACGCCTGAACAACTCCAGCGCCCGCGCCTTTTCGCCACTGCGATAGTGATGCATCGCCAGCGCCTCGTAGGTAGGTGCAAAATCGGGTGCCTGCTCCAGTGTCAGCCGGTATTCCTCGATCGCGCGACCCGCATCGGCAATGCGCTGCGCCTCGATCTCCTTCTCCGTGCGCCGATCCTTGCCGGCGCGGCGCGCCTTTTCGGAGCGCAGGCGAAAACCCTCGGCCAGGTAGTAGCGGCCCTCGGGTGGCAGCGTCTGCAGCAGCTTTTCATCTTCCAGCAGGAACACGAGCACCTTGCCATCGCCGCTGCGGTGTATCTGTTTCAGCGCGTCGAGCCGAGCGCGCAGTGTGACTGCGCGGTACCGGTCGACATTCCGGATGCCATCCGGCGGTGATTCGCCCCCGAATTCGGTCAGATTCGCCACGCGCTCCCTGACATTCGGATGGCTGGCGAAGAAATACGGGCCTTGTTCCGCATGGCGGGCCACGAGCTCCCGTTCCAGCCGGGCGAATGCCAGCGCGCCGGCGCGCGCATCATAGCCGGCCTGCGCCATCCGGTCGAAGCCGCCGCGATCCGACTCGCGTTCATAGGCACGGGAGAATCCCGCAAGGCTCGAATATCCTACGATGCCTACGAGTTCCGGAGGAATTCCGAATCCGGCCGCGGTCATTCCGGCGATCAGCGTGACGACCGAGGTGCTCTTCGCCCCCTTGACCGAGCGATACACGTGATCTGCCGTCACATGCGTCCCTTCGTGACCCAGCACCGACGCCAGCTGCGCTTCATCGTCGAGCCTGAGCAGGGTCCCGGTATTGAAATAGATTCCGCCTGTCGCTACCGCGAAGGCGTTGAAATTGGGATCGGAGAAGGCCCGGACCCGCAGCCGGTTTTTCAATTCCGGAAACATCCGGTCCGTTACCTCCTGCAGGTAGGCGTTGAGCTCCGGGTCCCTGAACAGCAGTTCGTTGTGCTCGATCTGGCGCTCGAACTTCGTGGTTTCGAACTCGATGCGCGCGCGCTGCTCGTGTTCCTCGATAGCCAGCGCCGCGCCGCCCTGCAGCGTCAGCAACGCCGCGCCCGCGTGAATGAACCATACCGCCCTGGCGTACATCAGAACGGCCGGAATGTGATCATCTTGCTGTCCGGGTATTCGGCGAACATCTTGCCGACAAGTTCCGCCGCCGTAGCCGGGTCGCGGACGTCGCTGCCGGTCATGCCGAAGACCTGGACGCCCTGCTTCCAGTTGAACCACGCCACGTCGCCGCTGCGCAGGTTGACGACCCCGATGACCACAAAGGTGCCGCCGCCGGGTGCCGAATAGCCTCCCGCGGCGGCCAGCAACTGCATGAATACCGCGCCGCCGGTCTGCTTGACCTGCGCGCCCGCAACGATCAGCGCGTACTCGGCTTGCGCGGCATCCGCAACGAAGGCGAGCCCGTCGCCAAGCGTGTAATCGAAGCTGGTCCGTTTTTCATGCCAGGCTTTTCCGCCATACGTGAGCAGGCTGGTCACGGAGTCGGCAACGATCTTGAACAACTCCACATGCTCGCGCAGCAGGCCTTCCGTTTCGCCTTCGAATGTCGGCATCGCGACGATCTCGAAGCGATCGTCAAGCTTCAGCATCTTCGCTGCCGCGTCTCCGAGCGCGTACTTTGCCGACTCCGACCAGTCGGGAACAGCCTCGAGTCCGGCCACGGACTTTTCATAGACCGTGAATTCGACCGGCAATACGACGATGCGTTTGGCGCCCGAAATCGCGGCTGTGGCGGGCACGGCTTCAGCGGGTGGTATCGCTTCTTCAGCAGGGACGGCGCCGGCATCGACGCTTTCCGGTTCCGCAGCGACAGCTGGCGTCTCCGCCGGCGGAACCGGGGCCGGCGCTTCCTGGGCAGCAATGCCGACCGCCCACAGGCATGCCAGGGCCACAGCGGGAAGCCGGGCCCAGGGTTTCATGTTCATGATGATGAGTCCCCCTGTCCGCAGAGCCTACTCAAACGGCCGTCTTTGTCCATAGCCGGCCGAACGGCCGCCGGATTCAGCCGGCCAGGTCGTAGCTGCCGCCGCGCTCCAGCGCACGCTGGTATGCAGGCCGCGCGTGAATGCGGCCGAGGAATTCCATCAGCCGGGGCCGGCTCGCATCGAGACCTGCGCGTTTCGCGGCGGCTTCCAGCGGGTAGCTCATCTGGATGTCGGCGCCACTGAACTCCTCGCCCGCAAACCAGCGGTACTTCGCAAGCTCGGATTCGATGTAGTCC
>JBAQWM010000300.1:0-13284 GCA_049298915.1 Steroidobacteraceae bacterium
GTGCTCGAGAGTTTCCAGAGCAACGCCGAGCACGAGCTGGTCGACCGGGTACAGGCCTTGCGCCAGCAGCCGGTGGACTTCGTGATCCTGAATCCCGGCGCCTTCACCCACACCAGCATCGCGTTGCGCGATGCGCTCCTGGCCGTGGCCGTGCAATTCATCGAGGTTCACCTGTCGAACGTGCACGCGCGCGAACCCTTTCGCCGGCATTCCTATTTTTCCGACATTGCGGCGGGCAGCATCGCCGGCCTTGGCGCACTGGGCTATGAGCTCGCGCTCTCTGCCGCGCTCGAGCGGCTCGACCGGCCGCAGGGGAAGTGAATGGACATCCGAAAGATCAGAAAACTCATTGAACTGCTGGAGGAATCCGGTCTGGCCGAACTGGAAATCTCGGAAGGCGAGGAATCGGTGCGGATCGCCCGATTTGGCAAGGCCGCCAATGTCGTCGCTCAGGGCGCGTCTCAGCCGCTACCGCTGCAGGCCGCACCCGCTCAGGCCGCCGCCCCGCCCGCCCCGGTGGCGGCCGCGAAGCGCGACGAAAACCTGGTGACGGCGCCGATGGTCGGCACTTATTACGGATCGCCGGCGCCCGGCGCAAAGCCATTCGTCCAGATCGGCCAGGAAGTCCGCGTGGGCGACGTGCTTTGCATCATCGAGGCGATGAAGATGATGAACCAGATCGAAAGCGAGCGCGCCGGCAAAGTGGTCGCCGTCCTCGCAAAAGACGGCGAGCCGGTCGAGTTCGGCCAGCCGTTGTTCGCAATCGAGTAGAGGGGATGCTGGACAAGATCGTCATCGCCAACCGCGGCGAGATCGCGCTGCGCATCCTGCGCGCCTGCCGCGAGCTGGGGATCAAGACGGTCGCGGTTCACTCGACGGCCGACCAGAACCTGAAGCACGTGCTGCTGGCCGACGAAACCGTCTGCATCGGGCCGCCTGCCTCCAGGGACAGCTACCTGAACATGCCGGCGATCATCAGCGCCGCCGAGGTCACCGATGCGGTGGCGATTCATCCCGGCTACGGTTTCCTGTCGGAAAACGCCGATTTTGCGGAGCGGGTCGAGAACAGCGGCTTTGTATTCATCGGGCCGCGCAGCGAGACGATCCGCGAACTCGGTGACAAGGTCTCCGCGATCCGGGCAATGAAACAGCACGGCGTACCTTGCGTCCCGGGTTCGGACGGGCCGTTGCCGGAGGATACCGACGAATGCTTCCGGATGGCGCACAGCATCGGCTACCCGGTGATCATCAAGGCCTCGGGTGGCGGCGGCGGGCGGGGCATGCGGGTGGTGCACAGCGACGCGACCCTGGTCAACGCGATCAACGTTGCGAAGACCGAGGCGCAGGCGACTTTCGCGAATGACATGGTCTACATGGAGAAATTCCTGGAAAAGCCGCGTCATATCGAGTTCCAGGTGATCGGCGACAACTACGGCAATGTGGTATCGCTGGGCGAGCGTGACTGTTCGATGCAGCGCCGGCGCCAGAAGATCATCGAGGAAGCGCCCGCGCCCGGCATCACGCAGGAGCAGCGCGACGAAATGGGTGCGCGACTGACTGCGGCCTGCGCAGCGGTCGGCTACCGCAGTGCCGGCACGCTGGAATTCCTGTTTGAAGATGGCAACTTCTACTTCATCGAAATGAACACGCGCGTGCAGGTCGAGCACCCAATTACCGAACTGGTCTCGGGCGTGGACATCGTGAAGCTGCAGTTGCGGATTGCCGCCGGCGAGCCCCTGCCATTCCGGCAGCAGGACATCGTCCTGCGCGGTCACGCCATCGAATGCCGAATCAATGCCGAGGACCCTAAGACATTCGCGCCGTCACCCGGGCCGGTGCGGCTGTGGCATGCGCCGGGCGGGCCCGGGGTGCGTGTCGACAGTCATCTTTACTCAGGCTACTCGGTGCCACCCCACTATGATTCCCTGATCGCCAAGCTGATTGCGTATGGCGAGAATCGCGACACCGCGATCGCACGGATGAGGAACGCGCTGTCGGAAATGGTGGTCGAAGGCATCCGGACCAACGCGCCTCTGCACCAGGAGATTTTCGGCCATTCCGCATTCCAGCAGGGTGGTCTGGACATTCATTACCTGGAACGACGGCTCGGCCTCAAGTGAGCGCTGTTGCAGCAGTCGGCCGATGCCATTTCATCAGCTAGAAATCGATATCGGACCGGCGGATCCCGGCCCGGTCGAAGCTGCCTGCCTTGCGCTCGGCGCATTGGCGGTGTCACTTGCCGATGCGGGCGACCATCCGATCCTGGAACCGGCGCCCGGCGAGTCACCGCTGTGGCCCGAGATCCGCCTGCGCGTCTTGTACCCGGCCGACGTGGATCCCGGCATAGTCGCCGCGACGCTGACGGCGGTACTGACACTCCCCGCCGAGGCGATCAGGATCGAATATGTCGAGGACCGGGCCTGGGAGCGCGAATGGCTCAAGGACTTCCGTCCCATGCGCTTTGGCAGACGCCTGTGGGTCTGCCCCGGCGGCCAGCGGCCGCACGACCCTGATGCCATCGTGCTGGAACTCGATCCGGGTCTCGCATTCGGCACTGGCTCGCACGCAACTACCGCCATGTGCCTCGAGTGGCTGGACGGCCAGCCACCTGCAGGCCTGCGCGTGCTCGATTACGGATGCGGATCCGGCATTCTGGCGCTCGCCGCACTCAAACTTGGTGCCGCAGCGGTCTGCGCCGTCGACATCGATCCGCAGGCACTGATTGCCACGCGGTCCAATGCGCTGCGCAACGATCTGGTCGCCAGGCTGGAACTACGTGAAGCCCGGAAGCAGCCGGAGGGCGATTACGACCTGGTACTTGCCAACATCCTGGCCGCACCGCTTTGCCAGCTGGCGCCCGAACTGGCAGGGCTTTGTCCCACCGGCACGGTGCTGCTGGCTGGCATGCTCGAAGCGCAGGCAGCGGAGGTGGCGGATGCCTATAGTCCGTGGTTTGATATCCGGACGGCGGCTCGCAGTGACGGCTGGATCGCTCTTTGCGGCCGCCGGCACGTGGAGTAGGTGTGTACACGCAATGCCCTGATTGTACGACGGTTTTTCGGGTCACCGCCGACGCACTGCGATCCGCACATGGCAAGGTCCGCTGCGGTGTCTGCGCGATGAGCTTCAGCGCCCTTGAAAATCTGAGCGAAGAACCGTTTAGGTCGGACCCGGATGGTGACCGGCAGGTGCATCTGGAAGACACCATCACGGTCGAGGAATTGCCGGGTAACGAAAATATCGAATTGTCGACAGCTGGTGGGGAGGCGGTATCAGCCACAGAATCGGCGCCGGGCGCGCTGACGGAGGATTCGGCAGCCGCTGAAGGACAATCCCTGGAATTCGACGGCGACATCGAGGATCTCGACCGCCTGTTCGTCGAATTGCCGGCTGCCGAGCTCCAGCACATGGCAGCGGCCGCGCGCTCCGGCGAACTGCAGCCAGCATCGAAGATCGACCCGGGCGCAGTTGCGGCCTCACTGACCATCAGGGACGGCGACGAAACGAAAATCAGATCCAGGCAGGATCGGCAATTCGCTGACGATCCCGACGCGACTGACGAATACCCGATCATCGTACTCGGTGATCCGGATGAGAGCGACGAATCACCGCTTCCTGAGCCAGGAGCCCGGTCAACGGGGATACTGTTACCGGTCGAAATGCAGCAGGGCCTGGCTCAGGAAGCCGCAGCTCGCGACAGCAGCCTCTCGGAATTCGACGAGCCCGGCGCACAACCCGCAAGGCGCCGCTGGCCCTGGGCGCTTGGCTCCGCAGTCCTGGCCCTCGGCTTACTCTGGCAGCTGGTGCATGGCCAGCGTCAGGAATTGGTGCAAGAGCCCGGCTTTGGGGCGGCGCTCGCGGGGATCTACGCCATGCTGGGCATGCCGATCGTGGTGCCGACCGACCTGGCGGCCTACGAATTGCGCCAGTGGGGCGCCGCGACCGACGCCAGACATCCTGGCCGCCTGTTATTGCGCGCCAGCATCGTCAACCGTGCCAGCCACGCCCAGCCCTACCCGCTACTGCGGCTGGCCCTGCAGGATCGCTTCGGCACGACCATCGGGGTGCGGGATATTGAACCGGTTGACTACCTGCCTGGGGCGGGCGCCGTCCAGCAGCTGGAACCAGGGCAGCGTACCGACGCCGAGATCCGCATTGTCGACCCGGGCAAGGATGCGGTCGGCTTCGAAATAGACGTCTGCCTCCCGATCACCGGTGATGTGCGCTGCGCGAATGAGGGACGGCCGGCAGGGCCATGAATATCGGCCCATTTACCCTGTCGGCGCCGCTTGCTCTCGCGCCGATGGCCGGCGTGACGGATCTTCCGTTCCGCAGCCTCTGCCGACGCATGGGCGCTGCAATCGCGGCCACCGAAATGGTGACATCCGATGTGCGGCTGTGGAATACCTCCAAGTCGCGGAATCGGCTGGTCCATCGTGAGGAACCCGAACCGCGCATCGTGCAGATCGCCGGTGGCGAGCCTGGAATGATGGCCGACGCCGCCATCCGCAATGTCGAGCTCGGCGCCCAGATCATCGATATCAATCTTGGCTGCCCGGCCAGGAAAGTCTGCAATCGCGCGGCGGGTTCTGCCCTGATGCAGGACGAGCCACTGGTGCGCGCAATCCTGGCCCGGGTCGTCGCCGCGGCCGGAGTTCCGGTGACCCTCAAGATGCGCACCGGGTGGAGCCGGGACAACCGCAATGCTGTTTCGATTGCCCGCCAGGCCGAGGATCTCGGTATTGCAGCGCTCGCGGTGCACGGTCGCACGCGTGAGGATTTTTTCAACGGCGCAGCGGAATACGAAACTGTTGCAGCCGTCAAGCAGGCCGTCAGCATCCCCGTATTCGTCAATGGCGACATCGATTGTGCTTCCAAGGCATTGAAGGTGCTGGCACAAACCGGGGCCGATGGCGTGATGATCGGCCGCGCGGCGCAGGGCCGGCCGTGGATCTTCAGAGAAATACGCGCGGCGATCTGCAACACGCATGTCGCACCGCCTTCGCTCTCGGAAGTCCGTGCTATCATGCTGTCGCACCTCGAGGCCCTGTACTTGTTCTATGGCGAGTTACAAGGTGTCCGCGTGGCGCGCAAACATCTCGCGTGGTATTGCCGGCTTCATCCGGAAGTCGGTCACTTGCCACCGGAGTTGTTGACGAATGGAAGCGCAAGGGAGCAGCTGTCGCTCGCGGGCGCGTTCCTGTCAGGTTTCATGGGGCCGAACGCCCGTGCGGCTTGAACGATAATTACGAGAACAGGCGGGGACATTTTGGCAATGACCGCGAAAACCAGGGCGCAGGCGGCGCGCCGTCCGGCGTTTTTCCGATCGCATAATGGCCATGCGCGTGAAATTCCATTGCGCGCCCATACCGAGCAGGCCCTCAGCATCTATTTCGACAGCCTCAACGGTCATCGTCCCGGCCGCCTGTACGATCTCGTGATACGCGAGGTTGAACTCCCGCTGTTCCAGGCCGTCATGCACTACGCCGAAGGGAATCAGAGCCGCGCGGCGACGATACTGGGCATCAATCGCGGCACCCTGCGCAAGAAATTGCGCGAATACGGGCTGTCAGCCTGACCGTGACGATGCGCCGGCAGTCCCGGCGGGCGCTCCTGAGCGTTTCCGACAAGACCGGCATCGTCGAACTCGCGCTTGAACTGCAGAATCTCGGGTTCGAGCTCATCTCGACCGGGGGCACGGCACGGATGCTGGCCGCCGCGGGAATTCCCGTCATCGAAATCGCCGCCGAGACCGGATTTCCGGAGATCATGGATGGGCGTGTCAAGACGCTGCACCCGAAGGTGCACGGGGCGCTGCTCGGGCGCAGCGGCATCGACGATGCCGTCATGCGCGCGCACGGCATCCGGCCCATCGACCTGCTGGTCGTCAACCTCTATCCCTTTGCCGCGACCATAGCGCGGCCGGACTGCAGCTACGCTGATGCGGTCGAGAATATCGACATTGGCGGCCCGGCGTTGCTGCGGGCTGCTGCCAAGAATCATGAGCGCCTGACCGTGCTGGTAGACCCCGCCGACTACGGCGGCGTGCTCGCTGAACTGGGTGCGGGCGCCGTTTCCGAGGCGACCCGGAGGCGCCTGGCAGCCAAGGCATTCGGGCATACCGCGCGCTACGACACGATGATTTCGGGCTGGCTGCAGCGGCAGCTCGATGAATCCGCATTTCCGGAATCGCTGGCACTGGCATTCGACAAGAGGCAGGACCTGCGCTACGGCGAGAATCCGCACCAGTCGGCCGCTTTCTATGCCGTGCTGCAGGCGGGCAGCGGAAATATCGCCACGGCGACCCAGCTGCAGGGCAAGGAACTCTCATTCAACAACATCGCGGATGCGGACACCGCGCTCGAGTGCGTGCGCCAGTTCGACAGCCCCGCCTGCGTGATCGTGAAGCACGCGAATCCCTGCGGCACGGCGCTCGCGCCCGACACAATCGAGGCCTACAGGCGCGCGTACCAGACCGATCCGACTTCCGCCTTCGGGGGCATCATCGCCTTCAACCGCCGGCTGGACGCCGCAACTGCTGCAGCGATACTCGAGCGCCAGTTCGTCGAACTCATCCTCGCGCCGGTCATCGGCCCCGAGGCGCTGGCAGTGCTTGCGACGAAGCCCAATATCCGCGTGCTGGCCACCGGTGAGCTGAACGGCCCGCAGCCGGCCGCACCCGAGCTGCGCACCGTGACCGGCGGCCTGCTGCTGCAGTCCCGGGATCACGGCATGATCGAGGCCGGCGCGCTGCGGACAGTCACGCGTCGCGCGCCGGGCGCCAGTGAACTCTCCGACCTGCTGTTCGCGTGGCGCGTCTGCAAATTCGTGAAGTCGAATGCGATCGTATTTGCGCGCGACGCGATGACGGTCGGCATAGGAGCCGGGCAGACCAGTCGCGTCATCTCGACGCGCATCGCAGCCATCAAGGCCGATGAAGCGGGACTTGCCGTTGCCGGCAGCGTGATGGCGTCCGACGCCTTCTTTCCCTTCCGGGACGGCCTCGACGCGGCGGCGGAACGCGGCGTGCGGGCCGTGATCCAGCCGGGCGGATCGCAGCGCGATGCCGAGGTGATCGCGGCCGCCGACGAGCGCGACATCGCAATGGTATTCACCGGCATGCGGCACTTCAGGCATTGAAGGTGAAGGTTCTGGTCATCGGCGGCGGTGGCCGCGAGCACGCGCTGGCGTGGAAGCTGGCGCAATCACGGCGCGTCAGCGAGGTGCTGGTCGCCCCGGGCAACGCGGGTACCGCTACCGAGTCGAAGTGCCGCAATGTGACCATCGCAACGTCGGACATCGCGGGACTGGTCGGGCTGGCACGCTCCGAAGGCGTCCGGCTGACAGTGGTCGGGCCCGAAGGCCCGCTGGTAGCCGGCGTCGTGGACGCATTCAAGGCCGCCGGCCTGCCTTGTTTCGGTCCCTCGCGGGCGGCCGCACGGCTCGAGGGCAGCAAGTGCCACGCGAAGGAATTCCTGGCCCGGCATGGCATCCCGAGCGCGCGTTATTCGGTCTTCACAGCAGCGGATTTTGATCCCGCGCGGATCCGCGCGCAGCGGCCGCCAATCGTCGTCAAGGCCGACGGGCTTGCTGCCGGCAAGGGCGTCGTCATCGCCGCGAGCGCCGAAGAAGCGATCGCGGCGGTCCGACAGATGTTTGCGGGCGCCTTCGGCAACGCAGGCAGCACCGTGATCGTCGAGGAGTTTCTGCATGGCGAGGAAGCGAGCTTCATCGTGATGGTGGACGGCGAGCATGTGCTGCCGCTTGCAACGTCGCAGGACCACAAACGGCTGCTGGATGGCGACCGCGGCCCGAACACGGGCGGCATGGGCGCCTATTCGCCGGCACCGGTCGTCACACCGGCTTTGCACGACCGGATCATGCACGAGGTGATCTGGCCGACCGTCCGCGGGCTCGCGGCCGAGGGCACGCCCTACATCGGCTTCCTGTATGCGGGACTGATTATTGCTCCGGACGGGACGCCCCGGGTGCTGGAGTTCAACTGCCGCTTTGGCGATCCGGAGACGCAGCCGATCATGACCAGGTTGCAAAGCGACCTCGCGGATCTCTGCGCGGCGGCGCTCGCCGGCAGGCTGCACGAAATGGACGCGAGCTGGGACGAACGCGCGGCGGTCGGCGTCGTGCTGGCGACGGAAGGCTACCCGGAAAATGCGCGCCAGGGCGACGCGATCGCGGGTCTGGACGAAGTGGCGGGCCTCGACGGCAAGGTATTTCACGCCGGCACGCGTCTGCAGGAAGGGCGCGTGCTGACGGCGGGCGGACGCGTGCTTTGTGCCGTGGGTCTGGGATCCGATGTCGCCCGCGCGCAGCAGGCCGCCTACGCCCTGGTCGACCGCCTGTGCTGGCGCGGCATGCAGTACCGCCGCGACATCGGCTGGCGCGCAATCGGTCGCGCCTGAAGGCTAGGTCGGCGGCCGTACCAGGATCGGCCAGTTCACGGTGGCCTCGACATTCCGTCCATTCCGCCGCGCTGGCACGAAGACCAGCCGGCGCAGGATGCACACGCCCGCCTGGTCGAGTATTGGGTCGCCACTGCCGCGTATCACCTCTGCCTTGCGCACGCGCCCGCCGTCATCGATGGTGATGCGATAGCTGATCAGGGTTTCTTCATTGCGCCCGGACGGGAAACAGTTCCGATAAGCATCGATGATCTCCGCCTCGCCGGAGCGCACCGTCGGCGCATCCAGCCTGACGCGCTCATGCGGATTCCGGGTCAGATTGAAGTCCACTGGAATTGTCGCCCAGGACTCGACGGCAGCCAGGCGCAGGCGCGCGGGGAAGAATGCCAGCCGGCCCGCCACGCAACGCGCGGCCTCATCCATCCACGGCAGCAGGCCTTCAGGCAGCACGGTTTCCGCGACCCGCCCATCCTTGCCGACCCGCACCAGCAGGTCCAGTGCGCCTTCATAGGCGTTGTTCAATGTCGCGAGTGGATCGATGGCAGGCTGGCAGTATTCGATGGCCTTGCGGGCGGGCTCCCTTAGTGACGGCGGTGTCGGGAATCCGATGTCGAGTGACAGCTTGCCGGCCACCGCTTCGCCATCGAGCGTGGCCGGCTCGTAGCGCAGCGTCACCGCCACGCACTGCGCCGCGGCCGCAAGGCGCTCCTCGGTGCCCGGCGGACTCGATGCGCCAGTCACACGTCCCTGTGCATCGACCATGATGGTGACCTCAACCTCGCCGGTCACCACCCCGCCGCGGCTGTGCATCGCGTAGCAGTTGTCGGTCGCATTGCTCAGACTGCCGAGTGGGCGCGGAAGCTGGCGGACGCCGTCTGCCGCGAATGCGCTGCAGGCCAAGGCGGGGCTGGCGATCATGGCAATGAACCGCATCAGGGACTCGTCGAAAGCAGCGATGACCGCTCTGAAAAGCGCCGTCAGACCTTGACTGCTGACCAACGCCGTCGTTCGCGGTCAAAGTCCACTGCCCGCCAAAGGTACCACGACGCCGTGGTCCTGTAAGGCGCCCAGTGTTCCCCAAATCTCGCCAGAACCTCGGGTTTTGGCATGGTCCGCTTGCCATAGGCCAGGCGATAGCCGTTCCGGATCCCGTAATCGTCGACCGGCAGCACATCCGGCCGGCCCAGCGTGAACATCAGGAACATCTCGACCGTCCAGCGGCCGACACCGCGCACCTCGGTCAGGCGCTCTATGATCGCCTCATCCGACAGCCTGCTCAGCACCCGGCGCTCCGGTATCGTGCCGTCCTGCTTCCTGGCGGCAATATCCTTCAGGGAAGCGGTCTTGGCGCGCGAGAAACCGGCGGCGCGCAAATGCTCATCCGGTGTCGCGATGAGTTGCCCGGGCTCCGGATAGCGATCGCCGTACAGCGTGCAGAAGCGGCCGAGGATGGTACTGGCGGCCTTGCCGGTCAGTTGCTGGTGGGCCACGGCCCGCAGCAGCGATTCATAGGGGCTGCGGCTGCGATCGGGCCTGGGCGCGAATGGTCCGGCGCGGCGAATGATCTGCGCCATCACCGGGTCGCCCCGGCGCAGGTGGCGCAACGCGACGCTCATCCGCGCTTCATCGAATCAAAGAAGTCCCCGTTGGTCTTGGTGTCCTTCATCTTGTCGATCAGGAACTCGACCGCGGCGAGCTCGTCCATCGGGTGCAGCAGCTTGCGGAGGATCCACATCTTGGCGAGCTCGTCCTGCGCAGTGATGAGTTCCTCGCGGCGCGTGCCGGAACGGTTGATGTTGAAGGCCGGGAATATGCGCTTCTCCGAAATCCGGCGATCGAGGTGGATCTCGCTGTTGCCGGTGCCCTTGAACTCCTCGTAGATCACATCGTCCATGCGCGAGCCGGTGTCGATCAGCGCGGTCGCGATGATGGTCAGCGACCCGCCCTCCTCGACATTGCGCGCCGCGCCGAAAAAGCGCTTGGGCCGCTGCAATGCATTGGCGTCGACGCCGCCGGTCAGCACCTTGCCGGAACTCGGCACGACGGTATTGTAGGCTCGCGCCAGTCGCGTGATCGAATCCAGCAGGATCACGACATCGCGCTTGTGTTCGACCAGGCGCTTGGCCTTCTCGATGACCATCTCCGCGACCTGCACGTGACGGCTGGCAGGCTCGTCGAATGTGGACGCGACGACCTCGCCCTTCACGGTGCGCGTCATCTCGGTCACTTCCTCGGGCCGCTCGTCGATCAGGAGCACGATCAGGTAGAGGTCGGGATGATTCCAGGTGATCGAGGTGGCGATATTCTGCAGCAGCATCGTCTTGCCGGCCTTGGGCGGCGAGATGATCAGGCCACGCTGGCCCTTGCCGAGCGGCGCCATCAGGTCGATCACCCGCGCGGTCAGGTCCTCGGTCGAGCCATTGCCGCGCTCCAGTTTCAGCCGCTTGGTCGGGTGCAGTGGCGTCAGATTCTCGAACAGCAGCTTGTGGCGCGCTGATTCCGGCGTGTCGAAATTGATCTCACCGACCTTCAGCAGCGCGAAGTAGCGCTCGCCGTCCTTGGGCGGGCGGATCAGCCCGGAAATGGTATCGCCGGTGCGCAGGTTGAAGCGGCGGATCTGGCTCGGGCTGACGTAAATGTCGTCGGGCCCTGCCAGATAGGAGCTGTCGGCCGAACGCAGGAACCCGAACCCGTCCTGCAGGATTTCGAGCACGCCGTCGCCGTAGATGTCCTCGCCGCTGCGCGCATGCGCCTTCAGGATCGAGAAGATGACGTCCTGCTTGCGCTGGCGCGCCATGTTCTCGAGTCCCATGGACTCGGCCATCGTCACGAGTTCGTGGACCGGCTTGTTCTTCAGCTCGGTCAGATTCATCGAGCTGCGCGATGCGGCCAGTTCTTCCGGTGATATCGTGTCGCCTTCCGAACCGTCGACATGATCGTCGACCGGAAGCCCTTCATTGCCGTGTCGCGGCCCGCCACCGCGATTGCGGTGGCCCTTCTGGCGGTTGCGCGCCTGATTGCCGAGATAGCCCCTCACAGGTGCTGGTCCAGCAATGCCGAAAGCTTCGACTTCCCGACCAGGCCGACCTGCTGCGCCTCGGGCGCGCCGTTCTTGAACAGGATCAGCGTCGGAATGCCGCGCACGCCGTACTTCACGGGGGTCTGGCGGTTGTCGTCGATATTCAGCTTGGCGATCCGGACCCTGCCCAGGTAATCCCTGGCAATGTCCTCGAGGATCGGCGCGATGGCTTTGCAGGGGCCGCACCATTCGGCCCAGAAATCGAGCAGCACCGGCAATTCGGATTTGAGGACATCCGACTCGAAGGTGGCATCAGAGGTGTGGACGATATTTCCGCTCACGCGGGGGTTTCTCCTGGTTTACGGTTGATCGGTGACGGGCGAATGCCCGATACGGCACAATAAGGGTTCTGGCGCTGGAACTCTGGCTGCCTGTCAGGGTATCAGCACATTCCCGGGGTCCTGTTCGGGACCTATCCGGAGTGCCGGTGGATGCGGCTGTTAGCGGGGGACCGCGCTGTTCAGGTGCTTTTGTAGCGCGTCGGAGGACATTTTTCAAGAGATGAATGCCACAGTAGTGACCAAGTGACAGAACAGCAGTTCTCCGATATCTCGTTCACCGGACTCCAGTTGCCTGAATCCGTGGCCCGCGGCATCGCCGATGCGGGCTTTGAGCGCTGCACGCCGATCCAGGCCGAGGCCTTGCCACGAGCGCTGGCGGGCCTCGATGTCGCCGGCCAGGCCCAGACCGGAACCGGCAAGACCGCCGCATTCCTGGTGGCGCTGTATACCCACCTGCTGCGCTACCCGGCCGCGGCGGACCGGCCCGATACTTCGCCACGTGCCCTGGTGCTGGCGCCGACCCGCGAGCTGGCGATCCAGATCCATAGCGACGCGGAGATCCTCGGCCAGTACACCGGCCTGAATCGGGGCCTCGCCTACGGGGGTGTCGACTACGACAAGCAGCGCCGGGAATTGCAGGCCGGCGTCGATATTCTGATCGGCACGCCCGGGCGCATTATCGACTACTTCAGGCAGCACGTGTTCGACCTGCGCCATGCGCAGGTGATGGTCCTGGACGAGGCCGACCGGATGTTCGATCTCGGTTTCATCAAGGACATCCGCTACCTGCTGCGCCGCCTGCCGGCACCGGAATACCGCCTGAATATGCTGTTTTCCGCGACGCTGTCGCACCGCGTGCTGGAACTCGCCTACGAGCACATGAATGACCCGGAGCTGATCCGCATCGAGCCGGAGCGTGTCACGGCGGACCGCGTGCGCCAGGTCATCTATTACCCGGCGATGGAGGAAAAGGCCCCGCTGCTGGTCCACCATCTGCGCCAGACCGACGCCACGCGCACGATGGTGTTCGTCAATACCAAGCGCCTCGCGGAGCGCCTCGAACGCGTGCTGCGGGCGAACGGAATCGTCGCCGCGGCCATGTCCGGCGACGTTCCGCAACGCAAGCGCATGCGCATGCTGCGCGACTTCCACGAGGGCAATCTCGCCGTGCTGGTCGCGACCGACGTGGCGGCGCGCGGTCTGCACATACCGGACGTCAGCCACGTCTTCAATTACGACCTGCCGCAGGATGCCCAGGACTACGTGCACCGGATCGGCCGTACGGCGCGCGCTGGGGCGGCGGGCGACGCGGTCAGCTTCGGCTGCGAGCAATATGTCGAGTCACTGCCCGACATAGAGGCATTC
The DNA here is from genome assembly GCA_049298915.1 of Steroidobacteraceae bacterium. Taxonomy (GTDB): domain Bacteria; phylum Pseudomonadota; class Gammaproteobacteria; order Steroidobacterales; family Steroidobacteraceae; genus SCUD01. The sequence goes on from JBAQWM010000300.1 coordinate 13,146, forward strand.
ATCGGCCAGCGCATTCCCGTCGGCAGTTTCGACCCGGGGGAATTGCCGCGGCTGAAATCGGGGTACTACGCGCCACGCCAGCCTGACGAAGAGGAAGACGGGCGGGAGGACGCACCGCGCCCTCGGCGCGGACATGGGC
>JBAQWM010000301.1:0-5971 GCA_049298915.1 Steroidobacteraceae bacterium
GTCCATCCCGGAAGCGGCGCGGCGCCACGCGATCGGCGCGCCGGCGATGCTGTTCATCGGCGAGGTCGCGGCTCGCGCGGCGCAGCTCGACTGGTACGGCGCGGCGCCGATCGTGGAGCGATCGCCACCCGCTGCCGCTCGTCGGCCTCCACGCCGACCGTCCCTCCCCCTAACCGCGCCTGCGCGTGCCGATGTTGGGCGCTCAGCACCCTGCACCCGACGAACGGCACGCCCAGAGATACGCGTCGGGTACGACATCACGGCGGGCGAGCAGTAGCGCCTCCATCGCAACATCCCGCGGCACCCAGCTCGCCATCATCACCGCGAAATACGGGTTGTCGCCGTATGGCGCATACAAGGCGAAATCGTATTGCGGGGCCTTCGCCTTCAACCGGTTCATGAGGCTGAGCCCCGCCTCTCTGCTCTTCCGCGAGCCCACGATCACGAAGTACTTGTTGGAGTCGTTCACGTAATACGGCGGATCGCGCAGATATCCCGTTTGCGGCTCCGGGAGAATGAACTCCGTTTCGCCCAACTGCGCAAGCTGCAGGCCTGAGACGTCGGTCGAGGCCAGCAGGATTCGCTGTTCACGTATCTCGAAGAGACCCGCATCGCGTGCACCGGTTCTTGCAATGGCTGCGGGCCCCGATGCGCGCGTCAGCATCGCCTGCATCATCGTATGGACGCGGGTGACCTTTTCAACAGCGCTAAGAGCCGGATCGGACCAGATCCTCTCGCAATACGCACTTGCCATCGTGCCCACGATCGTCCGCTGATCGGCCTTCGGGTTGTTCTTGATGATGCCGTCGCGGACGGCCTGGAAGTTGGTGTCGGTCCCCGTCGTGCCGACTGCCTCGTTGACCTGATCGAGCGCCGTCCTGGTCGCGGCAGGGTTGCTACTTGCCTCGAGCGTCGGTGCCCGCACACATGCCGCTCGCCCCTGGGCAGCGGCAGGCGCAACCTCCCACACGAACAAGATTACGCATAGCAGACTCGCCATCACGAACCTGTAGGTCATCCCGCCCTCCTGCGCGCGCGGCGGCGCCCGCGCAAGCGATACCAATACGAGCGAATCGGCCAGGCAGTCAAGGTCAACGCTCCTTTCCCACTACAGCCGCATCCGTCGCTCCCCCGGTTCCCTTCCTTTCCTCCCGCTCGGAAAACTTCCGGAAGCAGTCGACGAGTTCTGCGAACCCCACCTCACCGCGGGGACGCGTCAGGGCAAGCGCCTCGATCGCCTGCTCTCCGATGTGCTGCCCGAGCGCCCGGTACGCTTCGAACTGCCCTTCATCGAAGAACTGGTCGGCAGTCGACTCATGCGGGAACGCAGGGTTCCGGTGCCGATACTCACCGATAACGTCGTCCTCGTCGCCGGTGCAGGAGGATTTCAGGTAAAGCAGGTAGCCACACTCCGTTTCGCCTGGATAGGTGATCCGCCCGATGGCCAGGTGCGTCTTGCTGTTGCGACTGGCGTCGAGCCGAAGTTCGTCGAGGCGGATGTCGATCCGGATGCCGAGATCGAGGCGGGCAGTGCGCATGAGCGTCGCCAGTCCGTTGAAGTGGAGAGCTGGATCGGCCTCCCCGTCCCCGATCACGATCAATTTGCAGCGCCGGCGCAGCAGTTCGATGGTCGCCAGGTTTTCAATGTGACCTCCGTCGGAGAGGTTGACCCAGCGGTGGGTCTCATCCAGTCGCATGGTCATTTCGTGCAGCAGAGCCCTCGGCCGCACCCGCCAGGCGAAGCGAGTGCCGAATGAGTTCTTCTCCTTGACCAGCAGCGTGCCTGCTTCAATCGATTGCCCTTGCTTGACGTTGAGTTCGTCATACTTGGCACACCGATACTGGCGCACTTCGCCCGGCTGGCTACCGGAGATGAGCACGATCTGCTCTCCCTCCTCCAGTCTCTCCACGCTGACGCTGCCGGCGATCTCGCTTCGGAGCCAGGGACCCCGTCGGCGCAGGAGCCGTGTGCCCGGCTTTACGATTTCACCGCTCTTGACCTGCATCTCGGCGTCTTTCCCATAGCGATGGATCCTTGCCTCGCCCGGTTGGCTCGGCGAGATCGTCACGATCTTTTCACCACCACTGGTCGTTTCCACCTTCACCGTTCCGGCAATCTCGCTGACCGGCCCGGTCTTGTAGCGCATGAGGGCACTGATGCTGGAACCGAGATAGCCGCCACCGGAGACGGTGGACATGTAGTCGAAGTGGTCGAAGATACCCGCCTGGTGCAGTACCTGCGCAATGCCAAGATTGATTGTGGCGGAACGAATGCCGCCACCGGAAAACCCGATACCGGCGAGCCCGTGGGCGACTGTGGGGGTCGTGCATCTGGCCAGGCAACGTTTCGCGCCCTTGCGACCGAGCTGTTCCCAGCGATTCTCGATCGACACCAATTCGCCGCGAAACACCTCTTCGAAGGCAAAGCCAGGCTTTCGTCCACTCGGACCTGGTCCATTCTGTCGTTTCGCATTGCGTCCGGCGAGGGCTTCCTCCAGCAGACCCGGATTCGGAATCCAGATGCCAAGCCTGACATTGATGATCGTCATGAACGCGACCAGCGCCGGGGAGGTACTGCGTCCCATGTTGGGCGAGGCGGCCGCCGCCGAGATGGCCATGGCGCTTGCCAGATCGATTTGCGGGAAGACCTGCTCCATGGTTGCGGTCCGGCAATAGCCGGTGCGCGCGCCACCGATGAACTTCTTGCTGAAAATGAAGAAGTCGCTGCGGCGATCGCGCAGGTTGATGTCCTTGCTGCCCTGGAGATTCAGGGCGACGTTGATCAGGTGATAGGGAGCGGTGGAACCGGTCGCATGGCAGCAGAGTTCGGCGAGCGGAATGTCTTCCTCGATGTCCACCCGGCCGCGTGCGTTCAGGCCCAGCAGGTACGCGGACGCCAGCCGGTCGCGATAGAGACCGTGGATCGAGGTCAGATTGATATCCACCGCCAGCCAGCAGAACAGCCAGATTTCCAGTGCGCATCCCAAAACGAAATAGGGAGCCAGATCGGAGACCGAGGTGATCGTCAACACATACGGGATGACGTTCTCATAGGACATTGCATACTTGTGGAACAACATCCAGACGAATACCAGGACCGTGATCAACACGATGTGGGCCGCGACCATGCCGACGAGCAGCGCGAAGAGGCGTCGGTATTCGCTGCCGGAGAAAGTTCGCTTGAAGAATCCCACGAGGATGGCGCAGACGATTACGACAGAGAACACGCCAGGTGTCACCGCGTAGAGGCTGAACAGCAACTGCTCTTGTCCTGTCGAGATACCCTCGTACACCAGGAAGTCGGCTACGGCGACGATGATCAAGAGCGGCACCAGCAGGCCGACGACGCCGATCAGCCCCATCGCCAATTTTTTCCACATTCCACTCAGAACCGACAGCAGTTTCGGAGCACCGCTGAGGGCACCCAGGATGGCAGTAGCCACCGCGAGAAATTCTTTCCAGTGCCCGCTGTCGCTGAGGCGCGTCGTGCGAAGGTGGTGGAAGAAGTGCACAGCACTCGGCAGCAGTTCGAACAGGGCGAACGCGAACACCAGGAACAAGGCCGCGCCGAACGAGCGCTCATAGCGGTCGCGCGTCTTCAACGAGCTTTCGCTGCCAGTCGCCAGGCTCTTGTTGTAGCCAGCGATCTTGGTCAACATCATCACGACCGGGAAGAGCAGGACCCACGCCGCAGCGAGCGCCAGAACGAACGGGGTCAGGAGGAACGGCGGCGTCACGCGCAGATGGTCCTGCATCCACGCGGCCCAGGTTGTGGTGGGGAAAAAGGCCTCGCTCGACTCCGGACCTGACTGATCCGGCAGGTCGTGCAGGTAACCGCCATACACGAGACTGACCGCCAACGCGATCATCAGCAGTGGCGGTAGTATGACCAGAAGGTTGATGAGGATGCCGCGCACCAGCACCGCGCCCATCCGAAAATAGTCGAGCAGCCCGCGCACCGCCATGTACTTGGAGTGATTGCGCAGCCACGTGAGGAAACGTGATTCGTCGGGGCCCATCGTCAGCGGGAATGGAAACTCGCCGGGTTCGACCTCGCTGGTCGGCGCTTGGCTACTCATTGGGGCACCTCGTTGGCGATCGGCTGGCGCGGTATATCGCGCAAATTGGCGAGCCACTCAGTCACCGCCAAGATAACGAACAAACCGGCACACCGGTAGTACGACAGCACTGATCGTCCCAGTGCCGCTGCAACTCCTCATCGAGCCCTTGACCAGGGTTCCGCAGAGGCTTGTCCTTCAGCGGTGAGCCTTTCACCATGTCGCCCTGCCCTCCCGTTAGCGGCGCGCTCGCACGCTTGGCGGCGCTGGTGCCGCGGCCGCTTCACGATGGCGACCGTCATCAAAGTGTACATCTGCGATCAGCCGAGCCCCTGGCAGCGCGGCTCTAACGAGAATACCAACGGACTACTGCGGCAATACTCTCCCAAAGGCTCGAATCTCTCTAAGTATTCCCAGGCGCAACTCAACAAAGTCGCTCTGCAGCACAATCAACGGCCTCGGCAAACTTTGGACTCTGATACCCCAGCAAAAGATTTCATGCTTGAGTTGCACCTACCGGTTGAGATCGACGCGCATTTCATTTGGGGGCGTGCGCGCAAGTGCACGCGTCCTTTGCGTGCGCTAGAGGGCATTATGCGTCTGCAAACGCTCGCACAGTACTGCGGGCAGGAAGTGATAAGGCGACCAATCCGTCCGTCCGCACTTGCGACCGACTTCCAGCGAGCGGGAAATAGTGCTATACGGTCGCACCAGATCGTGATTGCTCCATTTGTCGCGGCCCTGCGCGACGAGGGGGGACTGGGCACATGATCGCCGCGCCAATCGTCGGATCGATCCGATCCGCTTTCGCCGCATATTGGCTCTTCGCGCTCGCGCAGCTGTTGCTCGGGCCCCCAATGGTGTTCGCTGCCAACCGCACTGCCGAAAAGCAATTCGCCGAGGTCAAGCCGGATGAGGCTCTCGTCTACCTGATCCGGGAGAAACGCTTCGTGGGGGGCGGACGGACAATGTTCGTCTTCGCCGACGAGAGTTTTCTCGGCGCCCTTGATAATGACAGCTACACATTTGCCTACCTGCCACCGGGCAAGCACCTGCTCTGGCTCAACTGGGCGAAGATCAATACCGAGGTCGAGCTCGAGGCCGGCAAGACCTACTACTTCGCAATCTGGTCCTCGTTCGACGCGCTCGACGAGACCTCAGGACAGGCCTACCTGCAAGGAATCGAGGCGTACGCGACGGCCGAGTCGAAAGAGGTCGAGAAATCCGCCGAGCACATCCAGGAGCGCTACGGCAAAGCGCTGGCAACCGCCGCCAAGAAGCCGGACGATACGACCATGGCGACTAACCTCGACCGGCGTGCGGCGCACGTCTCCAGGTGGCCAAAGGTCGATCTCTCCGCACATCCGGAGCTCTGCGTCGAGCCGTTCGTCATGGCCGATCCCAAGGCCGCTGATCGCAAGAAGGACTATCTGGTCGAGTCGGCGCCGCAGCGCATCGCTGGCCTGATGCTCGAGGAACTCGGCACGACGGCATTCTCCGCGGTGCGACAGTTCCCGGAATGCTCGACGTCGGCAGACACCGTCGTGTTGCGGGCACGAATTACTCAATACAAGCCGGGCAGCGACACGGCACGCTTCATGTTGGCGGGGGCAGGCAGTGCCCAGATCGAGATGGTCGTGAACCTTACGGACGCTTCATCAGGTAGCTCGCTGGTCGATTTCGAAGCGAAGGGGACATGGGCGTGGGGCGGTGCGCTCGGCGCGGCGGTCGGTATCTCAGACATTGAAAAGAACGTGGCGTACGAAGTAGCGAGCTACCTCAAGCAGGCGCGCGGCGTACCGTTGCCGGCAATCGAGCCGTAGTGCTCGCGGCCGGTCGTTTTGACCAGTACTGATTGCCCATGCCGCACCGCTGCGTGCGGGTACCGGGCGCACAGAGAAAAGGCCCGGGAG
>JBAQWM010000302.1:0-14894 GCA_049298915.1 Steroidobacteraceae bacterium
GCCCGATCCGGCGCGCGCGTACGATGGACCACGCCCTTAGGAACGACAAATCCCTCCTGCGGTTGCAGGTCGCATCCAGTTGCGACAATGGCAGTTGCCGGGCCATATTCGGCGTGGGCTTGCACAACGGAGATGGCATGACACGACCTCAGGACCACGCGCTGGCCGCAGAAGTGTGCCTGCCATCGACGGACATGAGGGCGGACCTGGACTTCTACACATCGATGCTCGGCTTCCGGCTCGATGCCATCTGGCCGGCCGATGATCCCGCAGTCGCCGTGTTGTCCGGACATGGCCTTCGCATCCGGCTCGAGCGCGGCGCCATTGTGACACCGGGTGTCGTGCGGCTCCTATGCGACGATCCGGATGCGTTTGCCGGCGGCCAGCGCGAGCTGACGGCTCCCAACGGCACGCGCATCCTCATAGTCGACACCCACCCGAAGCTGGAAATCCCGGCGAGCGTGCATGCCTTCGTCGTGCAGCGACTGAAGGACTGCAACACCTGGGTGCTCGGACGCGCGGGCATGCGCTATCGTGATCTGATTCCCGGCCGCCTTGGCGGCAGTATCATCGCATCGCACATCCACATTCCAGACGCCGGCCCCGTGCCAGACCTGGTTCACTACCACACAGTCCACTTTCAGCTGATCTTCTGCTACCGCGGATGGGCGCGGCTGGTGTACGAGGACCAGGGACCGCCCTTCATCCTTCGTGCCGGCGACTGCCTGAACCAGCCGCCCGGCATCCGGCACCGGGTCCTGGAGTCCTCAGGCAATCTGCAGGTGATCGAAATCGTCGTGCCGGCCGTGCATCAGACGACGATCGATTATGAGTTGGAATTGCCGACACCGACCCTGAGGCCGGACCGTGATTTTCTGGGACAGACCTTCTGTCGCAGTGAGGCGGCGGACGCGGTCTGGACACCGTGGCGGCTCCCGGGTTTCGAGGCGCGGGAGACGGGCATCGGTGCGGCCACCGGCGGCATCGCTTCCGTGCAGATCGCCCGCGCGACGGGCAGCGCGCCAGGCCAGATTACGAGCCACGACTCGGACATCCTGTTTACGATCGTACTGTCCGGATCCGTGACGGTTCGCGGCAAGGGTCTGGGGGCGCATGCGCTGACGGAAGGCGACGCGTATGTGATTCCGCCCCATTTAAAAACCTCGCTCAGCGCTGGCTCGACCGACCTCGAATTGCTGGAGGTGTCGTTGCCGGCCGCCTTCGAGACACGCACGTACGCGGACGAACGGCTGCCATAGCGGCACTTGCACAACGATTGGTCGCATCCGGCGGGCAGTTTGTCCTGTTGCCCACGCCAATCGCAAAGTTCCGGTTGCTGGACTTCAGGATATTGCGTGAAACTACGCTATTGTCCGGTTCACGGTGATCAAGAGAGCAAGGAGCTTTGCGTGAATATGCCTTCCATCCTCGCTTGTGCGCTTCTCGGCGGAGCGCTCCTCGCCCCGGAAACTGGAGCCAAACCGGTCCCGGTTACTGGCTTCACGTACGTGAAATCGCATGGCGGGATTGACGAGTACCGGCTGGATTCCAACGGGCTGGCGGTGCTCGTGATGCCGGACCATTCGGCGCCGGTCGCGACCTTCATGGTGACCTACCGCGTCGGCTCCCGGAACGAAGTGACCGGCACCACGGGCGCGACACACCTGCTCGAGCACCTGATGTTCAAAGGCAGCAGGAACTACAACGACGCCAAGGGCAACAGCGTCAAGCAGTACCTTGAAAGCGTCGGCGGCGACTACAACGCGAATACCTGGCTCGACCGCACGACCTACTTCGCCGAGGTGGGTACGGAATTTCTCGAGGGCTATGTCGCCATCGAGGCCGACCGCATGCGCAACCTCTTGCTGCGTGAGGAAGACCGCCGGCCCGAGATGACGGTGGTGCGCAACGAATTCGAGATCGGCGAGAACGACCCGGTGCAGGCGCTCGACAAGGAGATCACCGCGATCGCCTATCAGGCCCACCCCTACCATCATTCGACGATCGGCTGGCGCAGCGACATTGAAAAAGTGCCGATCGAGAAACTGCGCGAGTTCTACGATACCTTCTATTGGCCCGATAACGCCACGGTTACGATAGTTGGCGACATCGAGCCCGCGGCTGCGCTCGGCCTCGTGCTGAAATACTACGGTGCCTTTCCGAAAGCGCCGAACGCGATCCCGCCGGTCTACACCGAAGAGCCGGCACAGACCGGGCCGAGGCGCGTGACCGTCAAGCGGGCAGGCGAACTCGGCGTCGTCGGCATCGGCTACAAGAGCCCGGCCGCGAGGGACCCGGACCTGCCGGCACTCACGGTGCTCGGCAGCATCCTGTCGAATGGCAAGACCAGCCGGTTCTACCGCGCGCTGACGGACAGGAACCTGACGACCGGTGTCAGCGCCGATGCCGGCCTGTTCCACGATCCCTCGCTGTTCCAGATCTATGCCTACCTGGCGCCCGGCGTCGACCACCAGCAGGTCGAAAAAATCCTCCAGGATGAAGTCGCGCGGATCGCAAAAGAGGGCGTCACGGATGTCGAGGCCTCGACCGCCGTGCAGAAGATTTCCGCGCACATTGCCTATGCGCGCGACGGCACGGGAGCCGTCGCCGCGACGCTGGTCGAATGGATCGCGGCCGGCGACTGGACACTGTTTACGACCTATCCGGAAAGCATCCGCAAGGTCACGGCGGCGGACGTGCAGCGTGTGGCCGCCAGGTATCTCCTCGAGGATCAGAGCACGATCGGCTGGTTCGTGCCGGTGGTGGCGCCATGAAATCATTCAAATTGCTTCTCGCCATGCTGTTTCTGACAAGCGCCGGCGCATCGGCCGGCATGGCCGAGAAGGTCAGCCGCCTGCAAATCGGCGGTGCCGACATCATTGCCAATCCGACCGCGATCAAGGACGTGGTGACGATCGTGGGCTCGATGCCGGCGGGCGATGCATTCGCCAGCGCGGACAACCCGGCGGTACCGACGCTGGCCGGCATGATGCTCGACAAGGGCACGACCCGGTCGGACAAGTTCGCGATCGCGCAGCAGCTCGAGAGCGTCGGCGCCGCGATTTCCTTCGGCGTCGGCCAGCAGACCCTCGACATTCGCGCCAAGTGCCTGCGTGCAGACCTGCCGCTGGTCCTGCGCCTGATCGTCGAGCAATTGCGCACGCCGGCGTTTTCCGCGGAGGAGTTCGAAAAGGTCCAGAAGCAGCTCACGGGCGAGCTTACCCGCTCGCTGGAGGACACCGGCTTCAGGGCAGGCGAGGCATTTGCGCGTGCCGTATTCCCACTGGGGCATCCGAATCGGCCGCCCGCCGCCGAGGAAATCCTGGCTGCGATCGGGCGCACGCAACTCGACGACCTGAAGGCGTTCCACGCGCAGCACTACGGGCCGGCGCATCTGACGCTCGCAATCGTCGGTGATTTCGATGTCAGGACGGTGCAGACGCAGTTGCGCAAGGATCTCGCGGGCTGGCAAGGCGGAATGCCAGTGCAGAGGACGACGCAGGCCGGCCCGGCCAGGACCGCGCTGACACAGTCCATCAACATGCCGGACAAGACCAGCGTGTCGGTCGTCCTCGGCCAGGCGAGCGGCGTGCGCTATCGCGACGATGACGCGGTGGCGCTGCGCATGGCGACGGCGATCCTGGGCAGCGGATTCACCGGGCGGCTGATGAAGATCGTGCGCGACGAGGAAGGCCTTACCTATGGCATCGGCGCGTATATGACCAACGACGTTTTCGTCGACGGCGACTGGCGGACTGTGGCCTCATTCGGGCCGGATCTTCTGGACCAGGGCCTGAACTCGACCCGCCGCGAAATCGCGCGCTGGTGGAAGGAAGGCGTGACCGCGGAGGAACTCGAAGCCCGCAAGGCGGATCTTATTGGATCCTACAAGGTCGGCCTCGCGACGACCAACGGGCTTGCCGGATTCCTGCTGCAGACCGTGCAGCGCGGCAAGCCCTTGAGCTGGCTCGACGATTACCCGAAGGTCATCAATGCGCTCAAGCTTGAGCAGGTGAACGCCGCCATACGCCGGCACCTGGATCCGGAAAAAATAGTCCAGATAGTGGCGGGGACGCTGCCGAAAGCGGATTGAGCGAGCGCAGTCTGACGGCTGCGCCCTACATCTGCCTGAACAGGTGCAGGAAGCTGCGGCTGACGGGCAGGACGTCCGGGCGGCCCTTCAGGTGGATGTGCGCGGTTTCGTTGTCGCTGCGCTTCACGTGGCTGATGGCGCGCAGGTTCACGACCACCGAACGATGGACCTGCGCGAACTTGCCGGGGTCGAGCCGGGCCACGAGTTCACGAAGCGGTGTGCGCACCAGCGCTTCGGCGAGCTGGCCGCCGTCGCCGCGCCAGGCGATCAGCGTGTACTTGTTATCGGAGCGCAGGAAGTCGATGTCGTCCACGGCGATCAGGCGCAGCATCTGGCCGACCTGCGCACGGATCCAGCGCAGTGGCTCGATACCGGCCCCGCCCTGCAGCCGCTCGAGTTGTTCCGCCAGTTGCTGCAGCAGTGCCTCGGTATTCGCCGCCGGCTGCGCCGCCTGCAAGCGCGCTTTCAGGCGCACGACCGTTTCGGCCAGGCGTTCGAGCTCCACCGGCTTGACCAGGTAGTCAAGTACGCCCTGTGCGAAAGCCTGCACCGCGTAGTGATCATAGGCCGTGACAAACACAAGATGCGCCTGCCCGCCGATCTGGTGCGCGGCCTCGACGCCGGACAGCCCCGGCATGTGCACGTCGAGAAAGCAGATATCCGGTCGCTTCGCCTCGAACAGCCGGACCGCCTCGCGGCCATTGCGCGCCTGGGCGATGATTTCGAGTTCCGGCCAGGCAACTGCGAGCTGGCGTGCCAGCGCTTCGCGGAGCAAAGGTTCATCGTCGGCGATCAAAGCGGTCGGACGCGCGCCCATCAGGAGGCAGCCTCGCGGGCCGGAAAGTCAATTTCAGCGAGCACGCCACGCGGTAGCTGCGCACTGACGCGCAGTGCCGCTTCTTCGCCGAATACGAGCTCGAGGCGCTCGCGCAGGGTGGCGAGCCCGGTGCCGAGGCCGCGATTCTCGGCTTGCAGGCCGGCGCCGGTGTCGCGCACGCTCAAGCGGCAGCGCTTGCCGAGTAGCCGCACCTCGATGTCGATGCGGCCGCCGTCCTCGCTCGGATCCACGCCATGGCGGACCGCGTTCTCGACCAGCGTCAGGAGCGTCATCGGCGGGCAGCGCAGGCCGAGCGCGGATTCATCCACGTCGAGCGCAAACTGCAGGCGGTCAGGGATTCGCATGCGCATGAGTTCGAGGTAGGCGCGCACGAGCTGCACTTCCTGGCCGAGCGTGGTCGCGGGTTCGTTCAAGCGCGGTACCGCCGCACGCAGGTAGGCGACCAGGCTTTTCAACACGACCGGCGCCTGCGGCGAGCCGGATTCAACCAGCGCCTGCACGTTCGCAAGCGTATTGAACAGGAAATGCGGCGCGACCTGCGCCTGCAGCAGGTTCAGGCGCGCATCGAGCGCCTGGCGCTCGGCTTCGCTCTGCGCCAGTTCGAGTGCCAGGGCCTGTTCCCGCGCCAGCGCGTCTTTCTGGCGCACCAGCGCACCGAGTGCGATCCAGGGCGACAGGAAGACGCCCATGCCGGTCAGCATGCCATAGCCTTCCATCCGGTCCGGGACTTCCCAGAATGGCGGCGCACCGGCTTTGGTCGAGAACACGTAGATCAGAAAAGTGGCAATGGGAATGGAGGCTGCGACGCCGACGACCTGCAGCACCCAGCGCGCCAGCCAGCGGGGCAGCTGCCTCGGCCATTGCTCGAACAGACCGAAGACCAGCATCGCCATCAGGCCGAGCGCGATCACGCGGACGACCGCTGACCACCAGCCGGATTGCCACCCGAACCCGATCATCGACCCGAGGGCCAGCGAGAACAGCAGCGTGAATCGCAGGCGCCGCCAGTTCAGCGCCAGGGCGAGACCGCGCGGCCGGGCGGCGAGAACCGTCGTGGACATGGCGAAAGGATAATCGAGACGCCGGAGCGCGTCGCCTGACTTCGCATCGATGCGACGGACCGCCGCCATTCTGGGCTGATCTGCCGCCGGCGCCGACTGGCCGCTGTCTGGTGTTTCCCATTGTTAGAATGGCGCCTGGCCGGCGTCACTTGCGGTTATCAAATATGCGTGCACTGAGCATTGCGGTTGGCACTTCCCTGTTGCTGTGTCGCATCGCCGCAGCAGGCGAGCTGCAAGCCGAGATCACCCGATACTCGCAGCGGAACTTCGGAGAATTTCTCGAGCTGCTTTCGATCCCGAATGTCGCCAGCGAGCCGCGCGACATAGAGCGTAATGCGGCCTACCTCAGGGAAGCCTTCCAGAAGCGCGGTTTTGATGTCAGGCAACTGAACAATCCCGCACAACGACCCGCCATTCTGGCCGAGTACGGTGGCAAGATCGCCGGCGCGAAAACCATCCTGTTCTACATGCACTTCGACGGCCAGCCCGTGGTACCGGAGCAATGGGCGCAGCGCGATCCCTTCGGACCCGTGGTGAAGAAGCGGGCTGCCAGCGGCGAATGGGTCGATATCGCCCGCGACCAGCTGCTCGCGGAGCCGCTGGATCCGGAACTCCGGGTATTCGCGCGCTCCGCGTCCGACGACAAAGCCCCGATCATGATGGTGTTGACGGCGATCGATATCCTGCGCGCCAACAGTCAGTCGCCGGCATTCAATATCAAAGTGATCCTGGACGGTGAAGAAGAGATCGGCTCCCCGAGCCTCGCAGGCATGGCCGCGGCCCACCGGGATCTGCTGGCTGCCGATGCGCTTGTGATCCTCGACGGGCCCGTTCACGGCACCGGGCGTCCCACGCTGGCATTTGGCAACCGCGGCGTAACGGATGCGACGCTCACGGTCTACGGCCCCAAGGATCCGCTCCACAGCGGCCACTACGGCAACTATGCGCCGAATCCCGCCATGCGGCTCGCGCGACTGCTGGCGACCATGAAAGACGACGACGGGCGCGTGCTGATTCCGGGCTTTTACGACGGCATCGAGATCACGCCTGCAGACCGCGAAGTCCTCGCCAAAACCGGCGACGACGAGGCGGCGCTGCGCAAGCGCCTGGGCATTGCGGAGGCCGAGAAAGTCGGCGCCAGTTACCAGCTGGCCATCCAGTACCCTTCGCTGAATGTGCGCGGCATGGCCTCGGCCTCGGTCGGAGACAAGGTTGCGAATATCGTTCCGAGCGACGCGGTCGCGGAAATCGACATACGCACGACCCCCGAAACCGATGGCCGGCGCCTGTACGCGCTGGTCAGGGATCATATCGAGCGTCATGGATACCATCTTGTCGATGGAAAGCCGACGGACGAGGACCGGCAACGCCACGCGAGACTCGCCAGCTTTCGCCTCGGCTCGGTGGAGCCGGCCCGGCGCATGCCGATGGATTCCGCGGTCGGCCGCTGGGCGCTCCACGCCCTGCAGTCAGCGACCGGACCTCAGCCCGGCGCGGAACCCGTTCGCATCCGCATGATGGGCGGCACGGTGCCGACGGATGTACTGGTCTCGGCACTGCAGATGCCATTCATCCTGGTGCCCACGGTCAACGCCGACAACAATCAGCATGCCCGTGACGAGAATCTCCGCATCGGTAACTTCATTACCGGCACGGAAACGGTCTACAGTCTGTTGACGACGCCCTTTCCGCCCCCGAACTAGGAGCCCTGGATCATGCAACTGGCCTGGCTCGCGATCGCAGTCGTCGCAACAACCGGCTATCACCTGGTGCTGAAGCTGACGCCGGCCGCAGCCAATCCGTTCCTCTCGCTGGCCGTCACCTACGCACTCGTGACCGGTCTGTTCGTCGCGCTCTATGCGGTAATCCCGGGCAGTGCGCCCCTGCGGGAGGCATTGCCGCAGCTGAACTGGACCGCGGTGGCACTCGCTGTAACGATCGCGCTGCTGGATCTGGGATTCCTGATGCTCTACCGCAGCGGCTTCGACCTCAGCCTGGGTCTGCTCATCACGCAGTCGGCCGCCGCGCTGTTGCTGTTACTCCTGGGCGTCGCGTATTTTCGTGAAAGGCTTTCACTCGTGAATATCGCCGGCATCCTGATGTGCGTGATCGGCTTGTGGCTGATCAACCGCCGCTGAAGCTTGGAGAAACCGATGACGACAGTCTCGAGACGCGGCTTTGTCGGCATTACGGCTGCGGCTGCCGCCCTGAGCGCCTGCGTCAAGGCGCCAGCGCCGGCGCCGCGGGCAGCGGAATTGAATTCACTCACGACAGGCGCGGAGCCGATCACGGCGGCGGAGCACGCGGCTCGCATCGCAATGCTGCAATCCCTGATGCAGCAGCAGCGGGTCGCCGCAGTCCTGGTCGAGGCCGGATCCTCCCTCGAGTACTTTAGCGGCATTCGCTGGTGGCGTTCCGAGCGCACGACAGCTGCGCTGATCCCCGCAGTTGGCGAAACGATCATCGTCACGCCCTTTTTCGAAGTGCCGTCAGTGCAGGAATCGCTGAAGATCCCGGCCGACATCCGGTCGTGGCACGAGGATCAGAGTCCCTTCGATCTCATCGCCGCGGCTCTGCGCGGACCCCCGGCTGCGAAAGGCCCGCTTGCGGTCGAGGCGACGACGCGATTCTTCATCATCGATCACGTGCGAAAGGCGCAGGGTCCGGGGCGCGAGATCGTGTCGGGCGAATCACTCGTCAATGCCTGCCGCATGACCAAATCGCCAGCGGAACTGGCGCTGATGCAGGCGGCGAACGACGTCACGATCAATGCGCTGAAGCACGTGCACGGCCGGATCGAGGCCGGCATGAGCCGCCCCGACATCATGAATCTGCTCGTCGCCGCGACCACGGCGCTCGGCGGCGGGCATGAATTCTCGCTGGTGCTGCTGAACGAGGCGAGCGCCTACCCGCATGGCAGCGAGCATCCGCAATCGGTGCATGAGGGTTCCGTGATACTCATCGACACCGGATGCAAGGTGCATGGCTATTCGTCGGATATCTCGCGGACCTGGATCTTCGGCGCACCGACGGCCCGTCACCGCGAGGTCTGGAACACGGTCAAGCGCGGCCAGGAGATCGTGCTCGAGACTGCAAGGATCGGCATGCCGGTCGGGGACATCGACAAGGCCGTGCGCAACTACTACGAAGGACTCGGCTGGAGCAGGGATTACGGCCTGCCCGGGACCTCGCACCGTACTGGCCATGGCATCGGCATGGATGGCCATGAACCGCCGAATCTGATGCGTGCCGACCGCACGCCGCTTGCAGCCGGCATGTGCTTCTCCGACGAGCCCGGCATTTACATTCCGGGGGAGTTCGGCATCCGCATGGAAGACATCTGGCACATGACCGAGGAGGGTCCCAGGCTATTCACGCCGCTCGCCAGGTCGATCGACGAGCCGATCTGAGTGCGTCCCCCGGGCCTGGATCAGCGCGATTCGGTGCTGTGCCACCATTCGCGGAACACCCGGCAGAGCCCAGCTGCGGCAAAATCCGCGGTCAGGATGCCCTCGATGCGTACTTTCGATTTCGCAGGCAAGCGCGTGAAATCCACGCGCCAGGTCGCAATGCCTTTCGCGCCGGCAACGGCAATGATCTCGTAACTGAATTTCACGTCGCGCTGCTGCGAAACCGCCGCTTCCCATGCCGCAGCGACGCCGGCGGGACCGCGCTGTGGCGGATCGAGTGGCGTCCAGTAGTATTCCGCGTCCGCGGCGAATATACGCGCCGCCGCCTTCGAATCGCGGCCTTCCCAGGCCGTCTTGTAGGCCTGCAGCCAGCGGTCGAAATCCACGGACGTTGTCCGGTAGCCGCTGCTCATGTCAGTGCCTCCAGAGCCTGGTACTGGCCAGGCGCGCGCCTTCCGCGAGGGCGGCAAGTTTCATGTAGACGATATCCGGATCGATGGGGCCGAAGCCGGCAAAGGTGCTGAAGCCGCAGTCAGATCCTGCCAGCACGCGTTCGCGGCCGACGATGTCCGCGAAGCGGATGATGCGCTCCGCGACCAGCGCCGGGTGCTCGACATAGTTGGTGGTCGAACTCAGGACACCGGGTATCAGGATCTTTTCCTCCGGCACGGCCTGCTCGCGAAATACGGTCCACTCGTGCGCGTGGCGCGGGTTGGCCGCTTCGAACAGCAAGGCCTGCGGACGGGCCTTGATCACGACCGGCAGCAGCAGTTCGAGCGGCACGTCGTGATGATGCGGGCCTTCGTAATTGCCCCAGCAGATATGCATGCGGATGCGATCCGGCGCGATGTTGCGCAGCGCGTGGTTCAGCACCTCGACGTGGCGCGCGGCGCTGCGCAGGTATTCCTCGACGCTGGCATTGCGATACATGGTGTGACGGCCCATGCCGAGATCCGGCGCGTCAATTTGGAGCAGGAAACCGGCGCCGACGATGGCCTCGTACTCGACGCGCATTGCGTCGGCGATCGCCTCCAGGTATGCGTCCTGAGTCGGGTAGAAGTCATTGGGCTGGAACAGCGCAATGACGCCCGGAGAAGCGGCATTCATGAATGCCTCGACCGGCTGCGCGGAATCGACCGCGCGCCTGAAGTTCTGCAGATCATCGTGCAGCGGCCCGGTGTCCCTCACCCGAATCTCGCCGACACATCGCGGGCGCCGGTATTTTGCGGTCGAGCCGCGCTCCGCGAGCTTGGCGAGCAGGCGCGGGAACTCGACCAGGTCCTGGCCGGGTTCGCGCGGGGCATCGCCTGCAAAACCGCTGAAGCGATCCGCGATATACGTGGCGTAACTGATCTTGTTGGTCTCGCCGTCGCTGACGACGTCGATGCCGGTCTCGACCTGGCGGCGGACGACGTCACGCACCCCGTCCGCGATGACCCGGGCCGCGGCCGCGCGGTCTGCAATTTCGTTCCGCTCGCGCGCGAACAGCACATCGGTCACCGCCTGCGTGCGCGGCATGCTGCCGACATGGGTCGTCAGAATGCGGTCGGCACTGCGCTTCATCGATAGGTGTTGTTGGACGTGTGATCGCCGGCCAGCCACCGTTTCAGCTCCGAATGCGCATCCTTGCGTCGGGCCTCGTTGATCTTCTTCACGTCGGGATGATCGAGCGTGAACTCGACGATCATGCCGTTCGGATCGGTCGCGTATACCGATCGGCAATAGCCATGATCGAGCACGAATGACTCCGGCTCCTTGAAACCGGCGGCGGCAAGGCGCTTCTCGATACCGTCCTGGGTCCCCTTGTCCACGTACAGGGCGATGTGGTGGAAAGGCGTAAACGGCATTTTCGGTCCGAACTGGTCCTGATCCGCTTTGCTGGCGAACTGGAAAAATGCGAGCGCGCCGCCGTCGGCCAGCCCGAAGAAAAGGTGACAATAGGTGCGCTCGGCGCCGAACAGCATGTCCTTTTCGCACCAGGTCGCCAGCAGCGGCAACCCGATCACGTCCTCGTAGAATCTGCGCGTCGCCTCGAGGTCGCGCGACACGTAAGCCGTGTGGTGCAACCGCTGAGGAAGTATTGCTGCTGCCATATTCGTCTGCTCCATTTGCGCCACGTGTCTCAGAATCGGTAGGTGAAATCCACGCCCCAGGTGCGCGGCAGCGCCTTGAACACGAAATTGTTGGTGTAGCCCGGGTTCGGGAAGAACTGCGGCCCGGGCGACCATTCGGCATTGTATTCCTCGTCCGTGAGGTTCTTCGACCAGGCGACCACTGACCAGGTGTCGGTCTCGACGCCGACGCGCAGGTTGAGCAATTCGACCGGGCTGCGCTTGGTGAAATTGTCGGGCCACCACCAGGTGTCACCGATGACCTGGAAGTCCGGGCGGATGAACAGCTCGTACCCGCCGTCTCCCAGCGCGGTGCGGTAGTGCGCGCCCAGGTTGATCGTGTACTCGGAGACGAGCGGGGCCTGGTTGCCGACGTCGGTCGCCGCGCGCTGCGATGCCTTGATCTCGCTGTCCGTGATGCCGCCGCGGACGTAGACCTCGAAGCTGTCCGTGAGCTGCGCCTGCAGCTCGACTTCCAGGCCCTGGTACTCGACCTCGTCGAGGTTGCCGAGATTCTGGGTGCTGGTGTTCGGATCGAACACGAAGAAGTAGGAGCCCTCCGCCTCGGTGTGGTAGACGCTGGCGCCGGCCGTCACGCGCCCTTCCGCGAATCGGGCCTTGACGCCCACCTCGAAGGTGTCGGCGGTTTCCTCGTCGAACAGGTCATCGATGCCGTTCAGGACCCCGAATGGATTCGGTGCCGAGCCGACACCGGTCTGGTTGAACCCGCCGCTGCGGAAGCCGCGGCTGTAGCTGGCGTAGGTCGTGACGTTTTCGTTCGGCTTGAAGCGCAGCGTGACCTTGGGCTGCAGCTCGTCCCAGGTTTCCTTGCGAACGTCGCCTGTGGAGGCGCACACCGGGGGCTGTGGCACCGTATCGCAGGCGATCGCGTCCGGGATGAACTCCTGCGGCGTCTCGGTCGTATTCTCCCGCTCGTCGTTGTCGTAGCGCAGCGCGATGGACGCCTCGACCCGGTCCGTCAGGTCGTAGCTCATCTCGCCGAACACTGCCCACGCCAGGTTGTCCTGGGAATCCGACAGGTAGGTGAATTGCGGCGCGAACATCGGCAGCGGCTGCGTCGTCACGCGCGGCACGACGCCCGTGCCGAGGTCGAACACGTTGCCGGTCGAAATGAAGCGGTCGGTTGCGATCGCGTAGGCGCCTAGGATCCAGCGCAGGCGGTTTTCCGCCGGCGAGGTGTAGCGGATCTCCTGGCTCACGGCTTCCACGTCCAGCCACTGGTGCTGGGCCTGGTCCGAACCGAAGAACTGGAACAGCACTGATTCCGGAATCGGCAGGAAGTTGAACTGGTCGCCAGTCAGCAGTTCCTCGAGCGTGTCATAGGCCGTGATCGAGGTCAGCGTCCCGCCGCCGAGCGCCCACTCCAGCTTGAGCGAAGCGCTGATCATGTCGCGCTCGTTCTCGCCCCGGTTGTTGACGCGCACCGGCAGGCTGGTGTCGTCGGCCTGCTCGGTGATGTTGAAGTAGAGCGCCTGGGTGTCGACTTGGGAGAACGAGACCCTGAAGTCGGCCTTGAAGCTGTCGCTTGGCTGGTAGATCAGCTTGAGCCTGGCGGACAGGTCCTGGAAGGGATCGGCTTCCTCGCCGAGGAACGGGTTGTCGATGTACCCGTCAGTGTCCAGGTAGGACGCGGACAGCTGGAACTTCCAGGCGTCGGAACCGCCGATCGGCCCGCCGACGCCGACCCGCGCGCGATAGCCGGGGCCGGAATCGTAGCCTGCCGTCAGCGTCCCTTCTATCTCGTCGCCCGGCTCGCGGGTGGTGATGATGACGGCGCCGCCGATCGCGTTGCGCCCGTACAGGGCGCCCTGCGGCCCCTTCAGCACCTCGATGCTGGCGATGTCGAACAGCTCCTGGTTGAACTGCGAGGGGTTCGCCATCAGCACGCCGTCGATCAGTACGGCCACTGAAGGTTCGCTGTTGCGCGCCTGCGAGATGCCGCGCACGACGATGAACGACGTGCCCTGGTTCTGGGTCTGCACCATCGTCATGTTGGGCGTCAGTGCAATGAAATCCTGCGGTCGCAGGATGCCTGCGGACTCGATTTCCTCCGCGCCATACGCGCTGATCACCACCGGCACGTCGAGGATGGCCTCGTTGCGCTTGCGCGCAACGACGATGACCTCTTCCAGTTCCGCGGCCAGCGCCGGAACCGGCAGGGCGACCCCCGCAGCCAGTAAGCAGGCCAGGACGGTGGACAGGAAATTCCCCTCGTAAGTTTTCATGTGAATCTCCGGCATCGTGAGTTCGAATGACCCTATGAGTTCGATTGCACCCTGAAGGGCCCGGTGCGCGACGCCATTTCCTCGCGGAGGATGGCGGCACCGGCAACCATCGATTTCAGCTTTTCCAGCGCGACCTCGCGCGGCAGGTATTTCATCCCGCAGTCCGGCGCGAGGATCATGTCCCGGGCGCGGACGAATGGCAGCGCCCGTCGGGCGCGCGCCGCCACCGTCTCGGCGCTCTCGATCTCGGGCGAGCCGAGGTCGATGACGCCGAGGATGATCTGCTTGCCCGGAAGCGACTTCAGGATCGAGCAGTCGAGCTGCGGCTGCGCGGTCTCGAGCGAGACCTGCAGGCAGGAGCAACCCGCGAGCTCGGGCAGGAAGGAGTAGGCTGAGGCCCGCTGGTGAATGATGGCGGCATAGCCAAAGCAGATGTGTACGGCCGTGGTGCCGCGCACGTCATCGAGCGCGCGGTTGAGCGCGGCGAGGCCGTACGCGCGCGCCTCCTCGGGGCGCGCCTGCATGTAGGGCTCGTCCACCTGCACGATGTCCGCGCCGGCCGCAAACAAGTCGCGAATTTCGGCGTTCAGCGCCTTCGCGTAGTCCATGGAAGCCAATTCGCGATTGCCGTCGTAGAAATCAATCTGCGCCTGCTGGGACATCGTGAAGGGGCCCGGCACCGTGACCTTGACCTGGCGCGTGGTGTGGCGGCGCAGGAATTCGAGGTCGCGCACGCCGACGGAGTGGCGGCGGTGTATCGGACCCACGACGCGCGGGACCGGAGTCGGATGGCCGCTGCGGTCGAGCGCCGTGCCGGGATGGTCGAGGTCCACGCCATCGAGCGCGGTCGCGAACAGGTTGGAGTAGCTCTCGCGGCGGATCTCGCCGTCGGTGACGATATCGAGGCCCGCGTCCTCCTGCGCCTTGATCGCGACGATCGTCGCGTCGTCCTGCGCCTCGGCCAGGAACGGTTCCGGAACGCGCCACAGCTCTCGTGCGCGCACGCGCGGCGGGAACCGCCCGGCGAGCTTCGCGCGGTCGATCAGCCATTCCGGCTGCGGCATGCTGCCGACCAGCGAGGTGGGGAAGAGCGGCAAGCTGGTCATGCGCGTCATCCTGCGGCCCGGCGCGCGGG
>JBAQWM010000303.1:0-5204 GCA_049298915.1 Steroidobacteraceae bacterium
GGGTCCCTGGCGGCGGCCAGCCCCGAATACCTCGTTTATCTTGGCCTGACGCGCCTGCAGGCGCTCAAAGCGATGTTTCTCGCCTACGCCGCGCTTGGCATTGCCGGAGGAATCGTCTATCGGCTGATTCCCGCGGACAGCCAGGCCATCGCAAAGAAGTCCGAGCCTCCGCTCGGCCCGTCGCGCCCGGTCGTCTACCGGCTCGCGATGCTCTTCAGCATCGACGCCTTTGCCGGCGGATTCGCGGTTCAGCCCCTGCTCGCGTTGTGGCTCTTCAGCAGCTTCGGCCTGTCGCTGACTGCCGCCGCTATCTTCTTCTTCTGGTCGGGCGTGCTCGCTGCATTTTCATTCCCCGCTGCGGCCTGGCTTTCGCGGCGCATCGGTCTCATCAATACGATGGTCTATACGCACATTCCTTCGAGCCTTTGCCTGATTCTCGCGGCGATCGCTCCGAGTCTCGAACTGGCGCTGGCATTGCTGCTGATTCGTGCCGCGCTTTCGCAAATGGACGTGCCGACCCGCTCATCCTACGTCATGGCAATCGTCACGCCGCCTGAACGGCCGGCGGCCGCCAGCATCACCTCGGTGCCCAGGAGTCTGGCCGCGGCCGCGAGTCCGGCGATAGCCGGCGCCATGTTCGCGGCGGGGCTCGAGGCCTGGCCATTCGTGATCTGCGGCGGCCTGAAAATTTTCTACGACCTGGCCTTGCTGTGGACCTTTCGCCAGCTCAAGCCGCCCGAGGAAAGATAGAATTTTCGGATTGAATTGGTCGGAGCGCCGGGATTTGAACCCGGGACCCCTTGCACCCCATGCAAGTGCGCTACCAGGCTGCGCCACGCTCCGACAAATAGATGATAGCCGATTGAACGGCCCCGCGGATCAGCGGCGCAACTGGCGCAGCAGGTCTTCGAGCTCCGTACGCAACTGGCGGATCACCTGCTGGCTCAGGCTGTTGTCTTCGCGCGCCACGTCGCCATCGAGGCGATTGCGCGCGCCGCCGATCGTGAAGCCCTCGTCATAGAGCAGGCTCCGGATCTGCCGGATGGTGATCACGTCCTGGCGCTGGTAGTAGCGACGGTTGCCCCTGCGCTTGACCGGCTTGAGCTGCGGAAACTCCTGTTCCCAGTAGCGCAGCACGTGCGGCTTCACGCCGCACAGATCACTCACTTCACCGATCGTGAAGTAACGCTTTGCTGGAATCGGGGGCAGGTCCCTGTTGTTACTTGCTTCCAGCATAGGCCTCGACTCTGGCCTTCAGCTTCTGGCCCGGCCGGAATGTGACGACGCGCCGGGCGGAAATCGGAATTTCCTCGCCGGTCTTCGGATTGCGTCCGGGACGCTGATTCTTGTCGCGCAGATCGAAGTTCCCGAAACCGGAGAGTTTCACCTGTTCACCGGTCGCGAGCGCCGCGCGAATCTCCTCGAAGAAAAGATCGACGAGTTCACGCGCTTCGCGCTTGTTGAGCCCGAGCTGGTTGAACAGCGCTTCGGCAATTTCTGCCTTGGTCAGTGCCATTCTGACTATCCCCGGATCGCAGCCTTCAAGTCACTCTTCACCTGCGCGACCACCGCTGCCATCACGGTATCGGCTTCAACGTCGGTAAGCGTGCGAGAAGTTTCCTGTAAAATCAAGCCTAAAGCGACACTTTTTCTACCGGGTTCTACCCCCGATCCCCGGTATATGTCGAACACATGGAGTTCGCGCAGCAGGCCTTTTGCAGCCAAATTAACAGTTTTCTTCAATTCGTCCAGCGTCGTCATGTCGTCGATCACGACCGCCAGGTCACGCCGGATTGCCGGAAAGCGGGAAATATCCACAAAGACAGGTACTTCTGCACGGAAGCTCGGGTCGATTGCCAGTTCGAATAGCCAGGGCGGATCGCGGATTTCGAGCTTTCTGGAAGTCTCGGGGTGCAGCTGTCCGAGCCAGCCGAGTAGTTTCTTTCCCGACATCACGGCAGCGCTGCGCGCCGGATGCAGGCACGAATGCGTAGCCGCGATGTAACTTATGTCCGCAGCACGACCGGTCAGGCCGAGAAGTGCTTCGACGTCCGACTTCAGATCGTAGAAATCGGCGCGTCGCCTGTCGGCTCCCCACTGCTCGGGAAGCGCCGTTCCGGTGATCAGGCCGGCGATCGCCTGACTCTCGACCAGCTTTCCTTCCAGCATTTCGAATCGCGTGCCGACTTCGAACAGGCGCACGCGCTCCTGCTGACGTCGCAGATTGCCGCGCAACACCTCGAGCAGCCCGGTCCAAAGCGAGACGCGCATTTCGCCGAGTTCCGCCGAGATCGGATTCGTCAGTTCGAGTGCGGCACGATCCGGGAACAGCAGGCGCTGGGTACGCGCGTCGACAAAACCGTAGGTTACCGCCTCCTGGTAGCCGCGATCAGCCAGGAGCAGCATCAGCCGCTCGCGCGAGATGGACTGCTCGGTCGCCGGCTGTGGGCGTTGCGGCACCCTGGCGTCCGCGCGCGGGATCTGGTCGTAGCCGTAGATGCGGCCGATTTCCTCGACCAGATCCTGCTCGATCGCGATGTCGAAGCGGTGGCTGGGCGGAATGACCCCGAGCACGTCGCCGACGCCCGCCACCTGCATGCCGAGCCGACGCAGGATACTTTCGAGATCCGGGCGCGGCACGTGGACGCCGAGCAGGCTCTCAACGTGTTCCGGCCGCAATGTGACGCTCGGGCGTTTCGGTTGTTGCGCTTCGACCTGCGTCAGTAGCGCGGGACCCGGTTGACCGCCAGCAATCTCGATCAGCAGCCGCGTTGCGCGCTCCAGGGCCCGCTCCTGCTGGCGCGGATCGACGCCACGCTCGAATCGCTGCGAGGCATCGGTCATCATGCCGTAACGGCGCGCGCGGCCGGCGATCGCATCCGGCGCGAAGAACGCCACTTCGAGAAACACATCGGTGGTGTCCGCGCCGACACCGCTCTTCTCCCCGCCCATGATTCCGGCCAGGCCGACCGGGCCGGTGGCGTCCGCGATCACCAGCGTGTCGCTGTCGATCGCGATCGCGCGCCCATCCAGCAATGTGAGACCTTCGCCCGGTCGAGCCATGCGCACTTCAATGTGCGAACTGAGGCGCTTCAGATCGTAGGCATGCATCGGCTGGCCGAATTCCAGCATCACGTAATTCGTGACATCCACGATCGGCATGATCGGGCGCAGGCCCGCGCGGCGCAGCCGCTCGCGCATCCAGAGCGGCGTGGCAGCCTTCGCAGAGACGCCCTTGATGACGCGCCCCGCGAATCGCGGGCAGCCCGCCGGTGCTGCAAGGCGCACCTCGAACTTCGCCCGGCTGGCCGCAGCCACCGGCTCGACATGGGGCGCCGCCAGCTTGCGATCCGAGATCGCGGCTACTTCCCGTGCCACACCGATCATCGACAGGACGTCGCCGCGATTCGGCGTGACATTGAGCGTCAGGATCGAATCGTCGAGCTGCAGCGCTTCGCGAAATGCCGCGCCGGTCCTGAATTCGGCGGGCAACTCGAGCAGGCCGTCCTGGTCCTCGAATAGGCCAAGTTCGCGCGCCGAGCACAGCATGCCGGCCGATTCGATGCCGCGAAGTTTGGCGCGCCGGATGACGAGTCCGCCGGCCAGGGTTGCGCCGTCGACCGCAAGCGGGGCCTTCAGGCCGGCGCGCGCATTCGGCGCGCCGCAGACGATCTGCAGCGGTTGCGCGCCGCCTCCCGCGACCTGGCAGACGGTCAGCTTGTCGGCGCCCGGGTGGCGCTCCACGCTCAGGATTTCTCCGACCAGCACGCCGGTGAATTCGGCTGCAGCCGGCAGGACGGTCTCGACTTCGATGCCGGCCATTGTCAGGCGCCGGCTCAGGGTGCCTGCATCCCAGTCGGTCTCGACCCACTCATTCAGCCAGCGGAGACTGACACGCATGATCAGCCCTGGTTGAACTGCGCCAGGAAGCGCAGATCGTTTTCGAAGAAGAGCCGCAGGTCATCGACCGCATAGCGCAGCATTGCGAGGCGCTCGATGCCCATGCCGAATGCATAGCCCTGCCAGCGCCCGGAATCCGCGCCGCAGGCCTTCAGCACGTTGGGATGCACCATGCCGCAGCCCAGGATCTCGAGCCAGCCGGATTCCTTGCAGACCCGACAACCCGCGCCATCGCAGAACACGCACTCGATGTCCACCTCGGCCGAGGGCTCGGTGAACGGGAAATACGAGGGCCGGAAGCGCAGACCGCGCGGCTGCTCGAAGAACTGCTCCGCAAATCCGGCCAGCATGCCCTTCAGATTCGCAAGACTGATGTGCTCGTCGATGACGAGGCCCTCGACCTGGTGAAACATCGGCGAGTGCGTCAGGTCGGAATCGTGGCGGTACACCGGGCCGGGCGCGATGATGCGGATCGGCACGCCCTGCTTCTGCATCGCGCGGATCTGCACCGGCGAGGTGTGGGTGCGCAGCAGGCGCCCGTCGCCGAAGTAGAACGTGTCGTGCATGGCGCGCGCCGGGTGTCCGGCCGGAATATTCAGCGCCTCGAAATTATGGAAGTCGTCCTCGACTTCCGGCCCCTCGGCGACGATGAATCCCGCCTGGCGGAATATCGCCTCGATCCGGAGCCTGGTGCGGGTCACCGGATGCAGGCCGCCGACATGCTCGCCGCGGCCCGGCAGCGTCACATCGATGCGGTCGGCGGCGAGATCGAGCCTGACGGCCTCGGCCTCGAGTTCGATCCGCCGCGCGTCCAGCGCGACCATGATCGTGTCCTTCGCCTCGTTGACTGCGGCGCCAGCGACGCGGCGCTCCGCCGGCGGCAGTGCGCCGACCGACTTGAGCTGCTCGGTGATGCTGCCCTTCCTGCCGAGCACGCCGACACGCACCGCATCCAGTGCGGCCAGATCGGTGCTCGCCGCAATCTGAGCCAGCGTGCGCTTGGTCAGCGAATCCAGGTCCTTCACCCGACCCCCTGCAGTCCGGGCGCGCGTTACTTCGCGGCCAGCGCGGCCTTTGCCTTCTCCGCTACCACCCCGAATGCGGTGATGTCGTGCACCGCGAGGTCTGCTAGTGCCTTGCGGTCGATCTCGATGCCGGCGGCCTTCAGGCCCGAGATTAGCCGACTATAAGACAGCCCGCAGCCGCGCGCGGCGGCATTGATCCGCTGCACCCACAACGCACGGTAGTCGCGCTTCTTCAGCCGGCGGCCGGCATAGGCGTACTGGCCGGCCTTGATGACGGCC
>JBAQWM010000304.1:0-5506 GCA_049298915.1 Steroidobacteraceae bacterium
GCGCTCCCATTTGGCTTCGCCCGAGGTGATGAACTGGTCGATGATCACCTGTCCGCCATTGGCGAAGTCGCCGAACTGGCCCTCCCAGATCACCAGCGCATCGGGGTCCGTTGTCGAATACCCGTACTCGAAGCCGAGCACCGCCTCCTCGGAAAGCGTCGAATCCGTCACCCGGAACTGGGCCTGCTGCGGATCGAGCTGCGCCAGCGGCACGTGCGTGCGCCCGCTCGCCTGGTCATGCCACACCGCGTGGCGATGGAAGAATGTGCCGCGGGCGGTGTCCTGCCCGGTCAAGCGGACCCGGTAGCCCTCGGTGAGCAATGCCGCATAGGCCATGGTCTCGGCAGCGCCCCAGTCGAGCGGCATGCTGCCCGCGTACATGCGCTTGCGGTCTTCATTGATGCGCGCGACGCGCGGATGCAGTGTGAAGCCCTCGGGCACCCGGGTCAGGCCCTGCGCAAGCGCTTCAAGCCGCGCTGGCTCTACCGTCGTCGGCGGTCGCTCCGACCATTCACCCCGCGCATGGCGGCTCCAGTCGACCGTGTAGCGGTTGCCGGTGGTTCCGGCAAAAGCACGTGCCTGCGGTCGGCCTTCATCGAGACCGCGCCGGTATTCCTCGACCATCTGCGCGGCCTGCCCCTCCGCGAGAATTTCATCCTGCTCGAGCCGGCGGCCATAGATCTGGCGAGCGCTTGGATGATCGCGGATCGCCTGGTACATCAGCGGCTGGGTTGCGGCCGGTTCGTCAGCCTCGTTGTGCCCATGGCGGCGGTAGCAGACCAGGTCGATGACCACGTCCTTGCGGAACTTCATCCGGTAGTCGAGCGCGAGCCGCGCGACGAAGACGACCGCCTCGGGGTCGTCTGCGTTGACGTGAAAGATCGGCGCCTCGATCATCTTCGCGACGTCGCTGCAGTAAAGCGTCGAGCGCGCGTCCTGCGGGTCGCTGGTCGTAAAGCCGATCTGGTTGTTCACGATGATGTGGATCGTCCCGCCGGTGCAGAATCCCCTGGCCTGCGACAGCTGCAGCGTCTCCATGACCACACCCTGCCCCGCGAATGCCGCGTCGCCGTGGATCAGCACCGGCACTACCATGGCGCCAGTCGTATCGCCACGCCGCTCCTGGCGGGCGCGGACCGAGCCCTCGACGACCGCATCGACGACTTCGAGATGCGAGGGATTGAATGCCAGCACGACATGGACATTGCCGCGCGGCGAGCGCAGGTCGGCCGAGAATCCCTTGTGATACTTGACGTCGCCGGAGCCCTTCAGCACCGCGAGATCGACATTACCCTCGAATTCCGAGAACAGGCTTGAGGGCGCCTTGCCGAGCACATTGACCAGCACATTCAGGCGTCCCCGATGCGCCATCGCGATGACGATGTCTTCGACGCCGGCGGCGCCGCAACGTTGCACCAGGTCATCGAGCAGCGGGATCAGCGCTTCAGCACCCTCGAGCGAGAAACGCTTCTGGCCGACGTACTTCGTGTGCAGATAGCGTTCGAGGCCTTCGGCAATGGACAGCTGCCAGAGCAGATTCAGCTGCTCTTCCTTCGAGAAGCGATGTTGCAGGCGCCCGCTCTGGAAGCGGTCCTGCAGCCACAGTCTTTCCTCGCTCTGCGATACATGGGCGAACTCGGCGCCGATACGTCCGCCATAGATCTGGCGGAGCTGCGCGAGGATCTCGCGCAGCTTCATCTGCGGCTCGACCGCGTTGCTGCGGCTGCCGGTATAGAACTCGGTCTCGAGGTCGGCTTCGCCGAGTCCGGTATAGGACAATTCGAGCACGCGCGGCACCGGGCGTTCCAGCAGGCCCAGGGGATCGATATCCGCGATCAGGTGCCCGCGATTGGCATAGATCTGGATGAGTCGCGAAACCGCGGCCTGCTTTTCGGCATCCGCAGGCCCCGCGGGCCTGTGGGCAGCGATCGCTTCGGGCGGGCGTGGGGTCGGTGTTGGCGCCAATCCGGCCGGTTTCGCTGCGATCCGGCGCGGTCCAGCCGGCGGCGGGCCGAGTTCTTCGAAGAACTGGCGCCACTCGGCCGAGAGCGTCGCGGGCTCGGACAGGAAGCGTTCCTGTAGCGCCTCCAGGTATGGAGCCTGGGTACTCGAGAATGGGCTGGACTCGTACAACTCGCGCAGAGATCGGCTCATGGCCCGGGGAATTATACCGGACCGCCTGCCGCGCCTACTGGACGACTAAGAATCCCGGAGGCATAGGTCGAGCTGATCGTGCGCAGCTATCTCCGCCTCCAAGCGCCTTGCACGCGTCAACACGCCCCCAACCCAGCCCCCAACCAGCCCCATCATTCGGACGACAAGATGAATTCTGCTGGGTGCAAGTCGGATTCGGGTGCGCGGCGGTCTCCTGAAGACGCGTCTTGATCTGCTGTGCCGTCAGACCGGGCTCCTTGCTCAGCATCAATGCCACGATTCCGGCGACGAGCGGAGTCGCAGCGGAAGTCCCGTCAAACCTGGCGTAGTTGCTGTCCACGCCAGTTGTGCAGTATCCAGCCGTTCCCATGCGATCAGTCGTCTGCAAATCCACGCCAGGCGCAGCGACGGCGTCTACGGAGTAATTTGAGGACCAGCCGCACGGGTCCGACAAACTGCCTCTTTTGTGTCGGGCGTCCGACTGATCAGTTGCACTAACCGCGATAATGGGCAATACATCTGCTTGACTCGCCGGATAGTCCGCAGTTCGTCCCGACAGCCCCGGTTCGTTCCCAGCCGCAAATACCAGAACCGCCTTCTTTTCAAGGGCGTACGCGATTGCTTCCTCGATTTCCACAATACCGGGGACACCGTCATTGTTATGGGCTTCTGGCCATCCCAGGGTCCAACTCATGCTCAGAACCCGCGCGTGATCCGCTGCGTGCTTGATTCCCTCGGCGATGACATGCCATGGGAAAGTTGGATCATGGGTACGCACAGGATAGATCGAGACCAGAGGAGCTATTCCGGCGATACCCTTCGGATTGCCTGTTACTGCCGCGGCGAGGCCTGCGACTGCCGTGCCGTGAACATCAGTGTCTTTAAGTTCAAGACTGGAAGGCGTTCCATTCTGCGTAAATGAATTCCACGAGGATTCAATCTTGCCCTCGAGATCTTCATGGCCTGCCTCAACCAGATCATCGAGGATCGCAATCACAACTTGCGGGCTGCCTGTGGTGACTTCCCACGCCTTCTCTGCATTGAGGTCGGAGTACTTCCTGCCCACTACCCCCGTATTCTCGAGATGCCATTGATTTGCAAAATATGGGTCAGCGCCAGACGCGCTCGTAATTGGGTACGGGCACTTGAGCGAACAGGCGTTTATCGTCGCCAGGCCACCCCCTGACAATCTCTGTGGATCGATTGCAATGAAGTTCGGTTGGGCGTAGACAACCGAATCCAGGGCGTCCAGGCGATTGGATCGCTCCCGCACTGCATGTCCGGACAGCCCTGGGAACTGTATCAAGTATGGAGATCTATCCGTATCTGCAGGAGCGCGAATGACTTCGGCGCCAAGAGCACTGAATGTGGAGGCGATGAATTGCGGGTCCGTACCACGTCGGAATCGGACGACGACTTGATTCACAAGCAAGTTGTGAACGCTCCCGGCCGAGTAAATCGGGTTGCCCGAATTTTGGCTACCTGCGGCCGCGATCGTCCGCGGGGACCCGATGGCGCTGTCATTGAATGCTTTTACAACAGGGAGAATGGCTTCAGGCGTTGCGCCTGGCGCCAGTTGCACCAGCAAGACGCCGAATTTCGCGAGACTGGGAATCATGACGGCATTGCCAACGCTCGCCGGGATCGCGAACGGAATGCCAGCGGGGCTTATCAGTGAAGTCGGGCCGCCGTGCAAGTCTCTGCGAGTGAAGGTAACGGTCTCGAACAGCTCCGAGCGCGGGTAGACAGTCGTACTTTTCCCCATCCTGAAACTGTCGCCGACCCGCGCCGGTTGCGCGAAAATCCCCGATCCAGCCAGCGCCAGAACGACGACTAGAACATTCATAGTCGCGCGGCGACACGCCGATCGCCGCGCGACTCTTCCACAGCATTGAGGGCCGCGCATCACTCGCATTGTCAACAATGCACCAGATAATTGACGTTGTTTATCTTGACCCAGCGGTGACAGTGAGTGTTGTACGGCGGATTCGATTGAGCCGCATTTGAATGCAGGGACTCGCCCTCAGCACCCATCAGATCTTCCGTGCTGTCGTTCAGGTCATTGACTTGTATCGTCGTCAGGCACTCGCCGAGGGATGCTGGTGTCGCCTCTTGTTGCTCCAGAATCGGCTCAAAGTTGCCGCCCGCGTCGGTACCCTCGATCTGACCGACCGTTCCATCGCCATTCAGCGTAATGCGAATCTTGCCCACGCCGGCAACTGCAGGTCCGTCGCCTGCACCACATGGCGTCGCTGGTTCAACCAAATCGACAGGTGTCGGGTCCGGTCCCGTCGTAGCCTGTGGATCGGCTTCCGGTCCGCGTTTACAACTGGTAACCAGGGCAAGGATCGACAATCCGGATACCAGCAGTAGTGTCTTCTTTGGCATTGTGGCATTTCCTTTTTATCAAATGACCGCAGTCGGCCCTAAAATGCAATTGTGAATTTCACCGATATGAGACGCTCCGGGATGATATCCGGGTTCTCCGGGTCCACATCCTGGAATCGAAAGTCTTCGTCCAGCAAATTCTCCGCGGTGGCCGCGATGATTCCCATTCGTCGCGGCAGCCGATAGCTGATCGAAGCGCCCAGCACCCAAAAATTACTGTCACCGCCTGTGATTTGCACGAAGGGTGGCACCGGCAGGAACTCCAGGAACTTTCCTTCCTGGTCAACGTATGTCGCAACAGTTTCCGCGCTGAATCCAGAAGGATGGAAGTACCTGACGCTCAGTGGCACACGTTGCGTGCGCAACTCTTCGATTCCTTCCGGAAATACGGCGTCTCCTTCGTTTTCCCGCTTGTCATACTGGTAGGCGGCGGCCACGGTCAGCACAGGAAGAGGCGTCCAATAGACGTAGGCCCGGCCAGACAGTTCTTTGGCCTTGGACTCGGTAATTACATCCGGAGGGCCGGGAGTCACAAATGGAATGTCGAGATCGCGTCTCGAAACTTCCGCCCCGAAATACACGGCGGTCGAGATTTCGTGGTCAAAGCCAAGTCCGTAACGCCACTCGGTTTCACCTTGAACCCCGGAATAGACCTGATTGAAACCGGCAACCTGGGTCGGCTCGAGGCGCGGCGGGATGTCCTGTCTGGAAAACGTATCCGGCTGAACAGTGCGAACCGCGGATAGACGCAACAATGTCCCGGGTGATGGTCCCCAGGTCAGACCGAATTTTGGGTTGACCTGATCCTTGTCGAGGGAGCGGCCTTCCAGGAAGTCCGCACTCGCTCCAACAGTGATGTTCATCGAATCAATTGGGTCCCAATGCGAATAAGCGTAGGCACTGGTGCTGTCGAATTCGAAGTCCTGCGGTGTAATTGCACCGAACAAGTCCTGCAGTTCATAGT
>JBAQWM010000305.1:0-6724 GCA_049298915.1 Steroidobacteraceae bacterium
TGCCTCGACTGGCCGCGGCCGAATACCAGGACTTCCTCGAGTGACGTCGCCGCGCCGGTTTCTGCAGCCGAAGCGCTCGCCGCCGACAACACGGCCACGACCGCCGCCGCCACGTTCATCGTCCGCACCGACTGCGGCCTGTTCACTGCTACTGTCATGGATGACAACTCCTGGTTATATACGGTGGCCATGCTGCCACCGGATCTTGTTGTGGGATCTACACGCCCCAGATCGAGGTCTGGGCGATCGCGAGGCTTCTGGCTCGCCAGAGGCTCCCCTAGATCACGCAGAATCGCCGGTATCTTACCCGGTTCGCGCTCCCAGGCAACTTGCGACCATCGCCTCAGAGGGCGGGTGTAAATTTGTAGCTTCCAGGCAACAGATGCGGGCGTTCGGGCCTTCCTGGACCGCTTAGCTACCGAGGGTCCGCCGTAGGGCGGCTTGCCATCCGCTGACCAGTTCGTCTCGGCGGGCAGCTGCCATGGCAGGGCCGAATTCAGCACCCAATTGCCAGCTGGCAGCCACGGCCTGAAGGCTTGGCCAGACCGCGGTGGCGAGTCCAGCCAGAAAAGCGGCGCCCAGCGCCGTCGATTCGAGCTCGGCCGGTCGCCTGACCGGGGCCCCGACTAGGTCTGCCAGGAACTGGCAGAACCAGTCATTGGCCGCCATGCCGCCATCGACCCGGATGGCGGCTGCGCTCCGGGCGCCGTCGCGGGCCATGGCCGAGCAGAGGTCGCGAGTCTGGAATGCCACGGATTCAAGGGCGGCCCGCACCAGATGGGCGCTGGTGACGTCAAATGTCAGCCCGCAGATGAGGCCGCGGGCGGTGGGCTCCCAGTGCGGTGCGCCGAGGCCGACGAAGGCGGGCACCATGTAGACGCCGTGATTGTCCGGAACCCCGGCTGCCAGTCCGGCGGTCTCGGCGGCGTCGCGGATGAGGCCGAGACCGTCCCGCAGCCACTTGATGGCGGCACCGGCGACGTAGATCGAGCCCTCCATCGCGTAGGTCGTGCGGCCATCGATGCGATAGGCGGGCGTCGTCAGCATGCGGTTTTTCGACAGCACCGGCGTAGCGCCGGTATTCAGCATCAGGAAACAGCCCGTGCCATAGGTGGATTTGGCCATGCCGGGTTCAAAGCAGGCCTGGCCGACCAGGGCCGACTGCTGGTCGCCGGCGATTCCTGCGATCGGAATCGGCTGGTCGAACATACCCGCCGCGGTCGCGCCGTAGACAGCACTCGAGTCCCTTACCTCGGGCAGCAATGCCGGGGGCACTCGCAGCAGCCGCAGCAGATCCTCGTCCCATTGCCCGCGGTGAATGTCGAACAGCAGCGTGCGCGAGGCATTGGTCACATCGGTGGCGTGCACCCGGCCACCCGTCAGCCGCCAGAGCAGGAAGCAGTCGACGGTGCCGAAAGCCAGTTCGCCGCGCTCCGCGCGCGCCCGTGCGCCCGCGATCTGGTCGAGCAGCCAGCTGATCTTGGTGCCGGAGAAATACGGGTCGAGCAGGAGTCCGGTGCGTTGCCGGACGAGATCCTCGGCGCCGCTGGTTTTCAGCCGGGCGCATTCCGGGGCGGTGCGGCGGTCCTGCCAGACGATGGCACGATGAAGCGGCCTGCCGGTGCTGCGCTCCCACAGGACGACCGTCTCGCGCTGATTGGTGATTCCGATCGCTGCGATACCGCGCGCGCCGAGTCCGGAGCGGTCGATGGCTTCGCGCGCCGTCGCCAGGGTGTCGCGCCAGATATCCTCCGCATCGTGTTCCACCCAGCCGGCAGCCGGGTAATGCTGAAGGAGTTCGCGCTGTGCGCTCGCTACGGTCTGTCCCGTATCGTTGAACACGATGCTGCGCGTCGAGGTCGTGCCCTGGTCGATAGCGAGTACATGTCGAGCCCGGCTCATGGCGCCCACCTGACCGCTTATCCGGTCCGGATCGCCTGCGCATCGCTGGCGATGTGGCGGGCATTCTCGAGGTAGGCGACGAGTCTCTGCTGATCCGCGGGGGCGGCATGCAGCCCGGTCTTCGTATGCCGCCAGTAGACGTCCTCGGCCGACCGCGCCCACTCCTCCCGGACCAGGTAGTCGACTTCTACCTGCATCAGGCCGCCGCCGAAGTCATCGCCCATGGCCTCCCGCGACCCCAGCCCGTCCAGGATCCGTGAAATTCGCGTGCCGTAGGCATGGGCAAGACGCTGCGCCTGTCGCGCTTCGAGAAATGGCCAGCGCTCGCGTACCCCTGCAATGAATGAATCCATGTCGCCACCGGGGATGTCGCCACCGGGCAGCGGGACTGTCTGCGTCCACGGACCGGCGATCGGCCCCAGCTGCGGTTCGAGCTTCGCGAGCACCTGTTCGGCGAGTCTGCGGTAGGTCGTGATCTTGCCGCCGAACACCGACAGCACCGGCGCTCCCCCCGGCGGCGCGTGCACATCGAGCACATAGTCGCGGGTGACGGCGGAGGCCTGCGCGGCCGAGTCGTCCCATAGCGCACGAATACCCGCGTAGCTCCACACCACGTCAGCAGCCCCGATCCGCCTCTGAAAATAACCGTTGATCGTCTGGCACAGGTAGTCCGTTTCGGAGGGATCGATGGCCGCTTTTCCGGGAGCCTGCGACCATTGCTGATCGGTCGTGCCGATGAGCGTGAAATCGCCCTGGTACGGCATCACGAAGACAATCCGGCGGTCCGGGTGCTGCAGCACATAGGCGTGCTCACCTTCATAGAGGCGGCGCACGACGATATGGCTGCCCTTGATCAGCCGGACCGGACGGCGACCGCTCTCTCCCAGGCGCTGCTCCAGCACTTCCGAGATCCAGGGGCCGGCAGCATTCACGAGAGCCCGTGCGTTCACGACGCGGGTCTGCTGCGTCGCCGTGTCCTCGATTTCCGCGCGCCAATGACCATGCTCGCGCACCGCGCGCAGCAGGCGCTGTCCCACCTGCACGACCGCGCCGCGCTCGGCCGCATCCCTGGCGTTCAGTATGACGAGCCGGCTGTCGTCGACGCTGCAGTCCGAAAAGGCAAAACCACGCCGCAGACCGGGGACCAGCGGTTCGCCGAAGGCCGATGTTGCAAACCGGACGTTTGCCGAGCGCTCAAAACTGTTCTCGCCGCCGAGGTGGTCGTAGAGGAACAGCGCGAGGCGAACCGCCCAGGCCGGGCGCAGCCGGTGTTCATAGGGGATGACAAAACGCTGCCGCCGGACCAGGTGCGGCGTGAGCCTGAGCAGGCGCCCGCGTTCGAGCAGCGACTCGCGCACCAGCCGGAACTGCAGATGCTCCAGATAGCGCAGGCCGCCATGGACCAGCTTGGTGGTCGCCGAAGACGTGTACTGGGCGAGGCCCGCCTGCTCCACCAGCAGCACCTTCATTCCGCGCCCGGCCGCGTCGCGGGCGATGCCCGTACCGTTGATGCCGCCACCCACGATCAGCAGGTCGAATGATTTCACACGCGGCCCCGCTCGAACCGGACCAGAAGGCCGGTTGCGACCATGGTCAGGAATACGACCCCCACCAGCAGCAGGAATACCGAATCCAGGCCGAGATTCTGCTTCAGCCAGCCGATCACAGGTTCCTGCACGATGGCGCCGACCGAGCCTAGACCATTGATCACGCCGGCTGCGACCGCCGCCTGCCGGCGGTTTCCCACATCCATCGCGCAGGCGCCGGACAGCAGCGAATCGGGTCCCATCGCCGTGAATCCGATCAGGCCGAGCAGCACGACGAAGAAGATCACCGAGGACAATCCGGCGAACCACATCATCGTCGTGAATACGAAGCAGCCGATGGTCATCCAGAAAACCACCGGTGTGCGGCGTGAGCCCGCGATTCGATCCGACCATATGCCGCCGGCGATCACGCCCAGGAATCCGACCCAGTCGAAGGCGGTCGACAGATATGCGGCAATCGAGGTAGGAAGCGCGAAATGCTCGCCGAGGATCAGCGTGGACCAGCTGTCGAGCGCATAGCGGATGAACTTGAAACCGAAGTAGATCAGGCCCATCGACACGATCGACCTGACGAATCCGGGCGGCAGGGCTTCAACCGGGGCCGCGACCTTGATGCCGTCGGCGCCGGTGGCCGGCACATCGGGTTCCGCGTCGTCCTCCAGCGACAACCCGACCGACTGCGGCCGTTCGTGCGCCCACGCGAGGAAAATGGCGGTGATCGCGAACAGCACGATGCTGGAGCCGAAGAACGACCATGCCATTCCGAGCCAGCCGAACAGGAATGCGGCAAAGGCCTTGGCCACGATCGACCCGATCTGGTAGCAACTGCCCCAGATGCCGAACAGCGTTCCGCGTTCGGAACGACGGGTCCAGTTCGCGAACAGCGCGACATTGTGCGGCCAGCCGGTCGCCTGCGCGAAGCCGTGGATCGCCATCGTCACGCACATCCAGAGATACACACTCGCGATCTCCGAATCGACCAGCAGCCCGAGCACGACATTGCAGGCGGCCGCGATGCTCATTCCGTACACGAGTACGAGCCGGCTCTCCATGCGCTTTCCGAGCCACGCGGCGAGGAACTGGCCGAGCATGTAGGTGACGAGATAGATGGTCCACGGCAGCGCGATCTCGACGTCGTCGAAGCCGAACTGCTCCTTCAGCGGCTGTTTCAGGACCGAGTAGACCTTGCGGGCGACATAGAACCCGGCATAGGAGAGCCAGGTTGCAGCGAACAGCTGCATGCGAAACTGACGGAGACGCGCGCGGTCCGATTCGTTCATGCAAATGACCTGGCGCCCAGATCGAAGCCGCCCCTGCGCAGCTGGTCCCAGAAGTCCGGCGGCAGTGCGCGATAGTCCACGCAGGCGGCGGTTGCGAGCGCGGTATTTTCCGCGATGTTCGCGGCGCGGCAGGTCACGAAAATGGAGCGCATCCCGGCCGCCCTGGCCGCGAGCAGGCCAGCCCGGCTGTCCTCGAAGACCAGTGTTTCGGGCGGCGCTACGTCCAGTGCGCGGGCCGCGAGCAGGAAGCCTTCGGGGTCCGGTTTGGTGGCCTGAACGGCATCGCCGCCGATGCGTGCGCGCGGCTCGATACAGTCTTCGATGCCGAGCATCCGCAGGAACGAGTCGATGACGGAGCGCGGGCTCGAGGACACGACGCCGAGTTTTAGCTCGGACGTGGCGGCAGCCCGGACCGCCTCGGTCGCGCCGGGGATCGGCGCGACGGTGGTCGCGACAGCGTTCCATTCCGCGAGCAATTCGGCGGCAAGCAGCTGTGTGGGGACGCGGATTCCGGTGCGTGCGCGGATCTCGTCGGCAATATGCGCCCAGGTGCGGCCCTGGGTTTCGGTGACCGGCAGCGTGAAGCCGGCGATCCCGTGCCGCCCGGCGACGGCGTCGACCGCACGGCCGGTGTACATCTCGCTGTCGACCAGCGTGCCGTCGAGATCGAAGAGCACCGCGCGCACCGGCGGGATCGAGGTCATGCGCCGCGCCGGATCGCGGCCAGATGGGCGGCGAAATCAGGGGCCGCCATCAGGGCCCGGCAGCGCGCGAAGCGGTTGACCGCATAATTCCAGAAATCGTCGGCGGGATTCCCGTTGGCGTGCTGGATCAGCCCCCACAGTGTCCACAGCAGGTCGCACATCGCCTTGTAGATCACCATGCGGCCGAAATCGGCGGGCCGCACCGGCCCTTCGAAGTAGGCGGCGAGCAGTTCCCGATCGTGCCCGGAGTCGAATCCGGCTTCGACCGAAATATCGCCCAGGTCCCACATCGGATCGTTCATGCCCGAGTACTCCCAGTCCACCAGCCACATGCGCTGGCCGTCGTCGAGCAGATTCTCGCACAGTGGATCGCAATGGCATGGCGCAAGCGGCAGAGCGTGCGCCTGCAGCGCGTCGCGCACCTGCTGTGCCTGCGCCACGGTCTCGTGATAACCCTCAGGCAGGCTTGCGCCGAGCCGGTCGAGATGGGCCAGATAACCGTCGATCATCGCGAACAATTCGAAGCGGAATGCGAATTTCCGGCCGCAGCGATGGAGCAGGCGGAATACGCGTGCGGCGCGGCCCGGCGCGCCGGGCGTTGCGCGCAGGCTTGCGGGTGACATGGTGACGCAGCCGTCCAGAAACCGCGTGACCATGATGCCGTCGTCGCCGAAATGGAGCACCTCCGGGCTGACACCGGCGGCAGCCGCGACGCGGGCATTGACCGCCTCGACGCTGCGATCGATGTACGCGTCGGTGCCCTTGCCGGGTACGCGCAGGCAATAGCTTCCGGCATCCGCCCGCACCTGGAATACCTGGTTGGTCAGCCCGCCCAGACGGACGATGTCGAGCAGAGCCGGGTCAAGATCGCGCAGCAGCGGCACCCGCGCAATCGCCGCCCGCGCGATTGCAAGATCATCCGCGCTTGTCACCGTCTTGCGCGCCGAGTGCCGACCAGCGCGACCCAGCCCAGATTGCCGGTGCGCGCCGCCCTGCACCACAGCGCATAACGCTCGAGGGTCTCGCTGACATCCGCTTCGCTCGCGATCGCCGCCAGGCGCGCGCGCTTGGCGGCGATCCCGGCCTCGATGAGTTCGAATGAGGGCAGCACATGGCGGCTCCAGTCCTCCGTGACGATCGCGTCGAATCCGGCAGACTCGAGTCCGCGCCGGTAGCCGTCTGCGGTCCAGAAGCCGGCTGCCGAAATGGCGCAGAGCAGCGTGGCAGTCGCGGGCGCCGGCGTGCCGGCGACCACGAGGTCCGAAATCGCGATGGTGCCGCCGGGTCGCAG
>JBAQWM010000306.1:0-5732 GCA_049298915.1 Steroidobacteraceae bacterium
GTGTCGGCCTGCGGTGCGGCGAGCACGCTCCTCGCCTTCAACGCCGCCAATGCGGCGGTGGGCCGGAACGGCGGTTTCTTCGACCTGCAAGCCGAGGCCGCAGTCGAGCCTGAAGTGGCGAGTGCGAGTCTGGAGGGTGCCGAGTTCATCTTCGACGTGCAGGGCCACTACGTGGACCCGACTGAGGCCTGGCTCAAGGTCGCGCCGGAGGCCGCGTTCAGCTTTGCGCCGAAAACCCGCTGCGCCCTGAATGACGGCAAGTCCTCGCGCAGCCACCTCGCCTGCCTGACGTCCGAGGAATTCATCAAGGATGTGTTCCTCGACAGCGACACGGACATGATGGTGCTGTCCTTCGTGCCGGCGCGGCGCGACGCCTCGCCGCTCGAGATCGAATCCGCCGATGCCGTGCGCCGCATCGTCGAGCGCATGGAGGGCAATCACCGGCTCCTGATCCACGGTCGTGTCAATCCCAACCAGCCGGGCGACGTCGAGGCCATGGACGAAATGCAGGGGCGGTGGGGTGTCAGCGCCTGGAAGACCTACACGCAATGGGGCCCGGAGGGCACCGGTTTCTTCCTGACGGACGATGTCGGCATCCGCTTCATCGAGAAGGCGCGCGCGCTCGGGGTCAAGGTGATCTGCATCCACAAGGGCCTGCCATTCGGGCAGAAATCCTACGAGCACAGCCAGTGCAGCGACATCGGGCCGGTGGCGAAGCGCTTCCCCGATGTCAGCTTCCTGATCTACCACTCGGGCTTCGTCGCGGGCGTCGAAGAACGCGCTTACGGCGAGAACGCCAAGGGCGACGGCATCGACACGCTGGTCCGTTCGCTCATCGAGAACGGCATCGGGCCGGGCAGCAATGTCTACGCCGAACTCGGCAGCACCTGGCGCTTCCTGATGCGGGAGCCTACCCAGGCGGCGCATGCACTCGGCAAGCTCCTGAAATACTGCGGTCCCGACAATGTGCTGTGGGGCACGGACTCCATCTGGTACGGCTCGCCGCAGGACCAGATCCAGGCCTTCCGCGCATTCCAGATCGCCCCCGAATTCCGCGACAAGTTCGGTTATCCGGAGATCACGCCGGCACTGCGCGCCAGGATCTTCGGCCTGAATGCCACCCGCCCCTACCGGATCAGCGCCGAGGAAGTGAAGCGCCATGCCCGCGGCGACCGGCTCGCCGTCGAGCGCCTCGCCTACCGCGACCGCCCCGAGCCGCATTTCCGGACGCGCGGCCCGCGGACCCGTCGCGAGTTCCTGAATCTGCTGAACTGGAATGGTGGTGCGCGCGCCTGAACGGCGCGCCTGCAGCTATGACATTCAGGACGACCGCGATCATTTCGGTGCTGGCAGCGATGGCCATCGGCTTTGCGGCCGCGATGCTGTCCAGCGACCGGCAGCCGGTTTCCTTCCACTCCGGCACCGCCCTGCCGGATCCGCGGCCGGTCGCGGACTTCGCGCTGGTCGACCATCACGGCGAGTCCCTGACGCGCGCGGTGTTCAGCGGCCGCTGGAGCCTGGTGTTCACGGGCTTCACGAACTGCCCCGATATCTGTCCCACGACACTCGCTCTGCTGGCGGATGTGGCGGCGCGGCTGCGCGCGCGCGGCGGCGATTTGCAGCTCCTGTTCGTCTCCGTCGACCCGGAACGCGACACGCCGGCGGCGCTCGCACAGTATGTCGCCCACTTCGACCCGCGCATGATCGGCGCCACCGGAACGCCGCCGCAGGTCGACAGCTTCGGCGCCGGGCTCGGCCTCGCCCACCTGCGCAATCCCGGCGCCGGCGGCGCCTACACCGTCGATCATTCGGCGGCGCTGGTGCTGATCGACCCGGAAGCGCGGATCGCCGGCTATTTCCAGCCGCCTTTCGACCCCGAAGTTCTGGCCGCCGACCTCGTGCCGCTTTTCGCCAGGCGCAGCTG
Organism: Steroidobacteraceae bacterium; assembly: GCA_049298915.1. Lineage (GTDB taxonomy): Bacteria > Pseudomonadota > Gammaproteobacteria > Steroidobacterales > Steroidobacteraceae > SCUD01. Next base: position 1,925 of record JBAQWM010000306.1, read on the forward strand.
AAGCGCGCCTAGAACGCGCTCAGCTGGATGTCGGCATTCGACCAGACGCGCCGATGTATGCAGCTGCCGGCCCCGGTTCCAGGCCGGCTTGTCAACCGGGCACGCGGAGGCTACGTTTGCCTATTCGCGTGCCGCAGTCGCCGGATCAAGATCCGCTGGGAAACAGCCAATGCAGTTCCTTCCAAGAAATCGCCGATTCGCATCCGTCGCGGCCGCCGCGGCCCTGATCACCGTTCAGGCGCAGGCGGATCCGGAGGCCGCGGCTCCCCCCGGCGCATACCAGGAGCTGATCGCGCTGTTCGCCGAGTGGCGTGCCTTCGAGCAGCCGCCCGATCGCGATGGCGCTGCCGATTACACCGCCGGCACATTTGCGCGCCGCCACCAGGAGTTGAAGGTCTTTCAGCAACGGCTCGCGCTGATCGATCCGGGATCCTGGCCGGTCGAGCAGCAGGTCGACTACCACCTGCTGCGGGCCGAGATGAATGGCATGGATTTCTACATCCGCGTGCTGCAGCCCTGGGCACGCGACCCTGCCTTCTACACGACCGTCTGGCCCGAGCAGAGCGACACGCCCGCGCACGAGGGACCGACTCACCATCGACTGGCCGAGTTGTGGACCTACGAGTACCCGCTGTCGCCGGACGCGGAGGACAGGCTCGCGGCCGAGTTGTCCATCATCCCGCCGCTGCTGCAGCAGGCCGAAATGAACCTGACCGGCAATGCGCGCGATCTCTGGCTCACCGGAACCGGCACGATGCAGCAGCAGGTCGCGGCACTCGACGCGCTCGCCGAGCGGACCGCCGACAGCGGCAAGCCGCTGCGCCAGGCGATCCGCGAAGCGCGCGAAGCGACCGTCCGTTTCGTCAGGTGGCTGGAACAGCAGGCGCCATCGAAAGACGGGCCCTCCGGCGTCGGCAGGGAGAACTACAGCTGGAGCCTGCAGCATGTCCACCTGATGCCGATGGACTGGGACGAGGAAGTCGCCGTCCTGAAGAGCGAACTGGCGCGGGCCTATGCCTCGCTGAAACTCGAGGAAGAGCGCAATCGCGCCCTGCCGCCGATGACGGTGATCGCGACCCCGGAGGAGTTCCAGCTGCGCGCCAGCGAGGCGGTGACGAAGTTCATCGCGTTCCTGACCGACCGGGACCTGTTCCCGATGCGCGACTACATGGACCCGGCACTGCGCGCGAAGATGGGCGCTTATGTGCCGATCGAGACCCGTAATTTCTTCGCCATAGCGACCCATTACGAGCCCCTGACCCTCTACACGCACTTCTACCACTGGTGGGACCTGGCCCAGATGCAGGAGGAACCGCACGCGAGCCCGTTGCGCCGTAGCGCGCTCCTCTACAACATCTGGGACAGCCGCGCCGAGGGCATGGCTACCGCGATGGAGGAATTCATGCTGCACGCGGGGCTCTATGACGACTCACCGCGGGCGCGCGAAATCGTCTGGATCATGCTCGCGCAACGGGCCGCGCGCGGGCTGGCATCGCTCTATGCGCATGCCAACATGTTCGACATCCAGCAGGCCAAGGCATTCCAGGTCAAGTGGACTCCGCGCGGCTGGATGCGCCCGGATCTCGACCTGCTCGGCTTCGAACAGCAGCTCTACCTGCGCCAGCCGGGTTACGGCACCAGTTACGTGACCGGCAAGTACATGCTGGAAAGGCTGATGAAGGATTACTCGGACCAGCTGGGCGCGGACTTCACGCTCAAGCGATTCTTCGAGGACCTAAACCGCGCCGGCATGATTCCGGTCCCGTTGATACGCTGGCAGCTCACCGGAGCAGACGACGAGATCCGCGCCCTGCACGAGGCGCGCTAGCGGCGTGATCAGGCCGCGGGCGCCAGCGGCCGCGGCCGTCCGATCGCATGCCCCTGCACGAAGTCGATGCCCATCGCGCGTGCCGCCTCGAGCGCCGGCTGGTCTTCGACCTGTTCGGCGATCAACCGGAAATTCAGTGTGCGCGCCATGCCGATGACCGCGCTGACCATCGCCCGGTTGACCGAATCGCGGCCCAGATCGCGCATGAACGAGCCGTCGATCTTGAGGTAATCCATCGGCAGCTGCTTCAGATTGGCGAAGCCGCCCAGATCGGTGCCGAAATCGTCGAGTGCGAACCGGCAACCCATGCCGTGCAAGACATCGATGAAGCGCCGCGACTGCTCGAGATTGCCGATCACCGAGGTCTCCGCCACCTCGAAGCACACTTGCTGCGGCGCCACGCCACTGCGGTCCAGCTGCTCGACCACGAAATCGAGGTAGCTGGGATCGGCCAGTGTCTGGCCGGAGACATTGATGCAGAGACTGCGTCCGGGGGGCAGCCGGATGGTCCCCGCCGTCAGTGCCGCGAGCGCCGCTCCCAGCACCCAGCGGTCGATCAGCGACATCAGCCGATAGCGCTCCGCCGCCGGGAAGAACTCCGCCGGCAGCACCGCCAGTCCTTCGTCGTAAAGGCGCACCAGGACTTCCAGCGCCGGCCCGCCGACCAGACCCGGGTGGGCTGGCTCGATCGGTTGCAGATGGAGCACGAAGGAGCCTTCACGCAGCGCCGCCTGCAGCCGGTGCAGCCAGTGGATCTCCCCGCGGCTGCGCGCGACGGCCTCGTCGTGCGATGAATAGACGTGCACATGACTGCCGGCCTGACGCTTGGCTACATAGCAGGCCGAGTCCGCCGCATTCATGATCTCTTCCAGCGAACTGCCATCGCCAGTCACCTCCACGAGTCCGAGACTGACGCCGACGCTGAATATCCGGTCCTTCCAGACAAATCGGTACTCACCGATCGCGCGCCAGATATCGTCGGCGATCTGGCGCGCCTTCTCGAGCGGGCAGCCGACCAGCAGCACGCCGAATTCGTCCCCGCCGAGGCGCGCCACGGTATCCGAATCGCGGACTGCTTCGCGGATCAGCGCCGCCACCTCGCGCAGCATGTTGTCGCCCGCGAGATGACCGCTGGTGTCGTTGACCGCCTTGAAGCGATCGAGGTCCAGATAGCACATCACGTGGCCCTGCCGTCCCGCCCGCGCGACATCCAGGGCTTCGCCGAGCCGGCGCTCGAATTCGCGGCGGTTCACCAGCCCGGTCAGCGCATCGTGACTGGCCTGGTACGACATCTGTTGCGTCAGGCCGCGCAATTCGCTGACGTCGTGCAGCATGACTGCGGCGCCGGCGATCTCGCCTTCGCTGCCGCGGATCGGCGATGCGGATGCCTCGACGCCGGTCTCGGTTCCGGTCGCGCGCGCGATCATCAGGGCCCGCCGGCCGAGTGCAGCGCGGCTGCCGCTCCCCAGGCACTGCTGCACCGGATCCGGGAGCGCCCGGCGGTCATGCTCGTCGACGAATGCGACCAGCGCGCTGAACAGCTGCCCTACCGCCACCTCGCGCCGGATCCCGGTCAGCCCCTCGGCCGACCTGTTCATGTAGTCGATCCGGCCCTGCGCATCGGTCGTCAACAGGCCCTCGCCGAGGGACTCGAGCGCGAATTGCGCGCGCAGCGGCAGCGGCTGCTGCGCCGGGGCATCGTGGTGCGGCAGCATCTCCACCGCGCTCAGCAGCGCGAGCCTGGGGGCGCCGGGATCGAGGGTCGTCACGGCGAGTTCCAGGCGCGTCACTTGGCCGTGGCGGTCGGAAATCTCGACCTCCGTCAGCGCCGGGCCGGATTCCCCCGACAGGGTCCGCGCAATCGTCAGGGCGACGAGATCCGAGTATTCCGGCGCGACCAGATCCGCAAGATTTCGCCCCAGCAGGTCGGCGACCGGCATGCCGGCGAGCGCGGTGAATGCCTCGTTGGCCGCCTCGATG
>JBAQWM010000307.1:0-1596 GCA_049298915.1 Steroidobacteraceae bacterium
GATACGGCCATCGCGCGCCTGGACCGCATCCGGCACGCGAATGGCGGCCGGTCCACGGCCTCGTTGCGTGACGAAATGCAGCGCGGGATGCAGCAGGATGCCGCCGTGTTCCGCACCGGCAAGAGCCTCGCGGCGGGCTGCGCGAGCCTTGCCGCGACCTTCGGCGCATTCTCCGATCTCGGTATCAAGGACCGGTCGATGGTGTTCAACACCGATCTCGTGGAGGCGCTCGAACTCGACAATCTGCTGCGCCAGGCAGTGGCGACGATCAACTCGGCGCGCAATCGCACCGAGAGCCGCGGTGCGCACGCGCGCGAGGATTATCCGGATCGCGATGATGCCAACTGGCTCAGGCATACGCTGGCCTGGGTCGCGGACGACGGCGCCGTGCGCTTCGACTATCGGCCGGTGCATCTGCATACGCTGACCGGCGACGTGGATGCGATACCGCCGCGCGCCAGGACCTACTAGGAGCACGCCGGATGACAGAGTTCCGCCTGCCCGCAGGATCCCGCTACGCCGAGCGGCCCGGACGCCATTTCCCGGCGCCGGCGCAGGCAAAGCGTGTCCGCCGGTTCCGCATCTATCGCTTTGATCCCGATTCGGGACAGCAGCCGTGCGTCGACACCTATGACATCGACCTCGACCGCTGCGGGCCGATGGTTCTGGATGCGCTGATCAAGATCAAGGACGAGATCGACTCGACACTCACCTTCCGGCGCTCCTGCCGCGAAGGAATCTGCGGTTCCTGCGCCATGAATATCGACGGGCTGAACAAGCTGGCATGCATCTGGCCGATCGAGTCGAAGCGCAAGGAATGCCGGATCTTTCCCCTTCCACACCTGCCGGTGATCAAGGACCTGGTGCCGGACCTTTCGCAGTTCTACGAGCAGTACGCATCGATAAAGCCCTGGTTGCAGACGCGCGAGCCCGCGCTGGCGGGACGCGAACGAACACAGGCGCCGGCCGATCAGGAACTCGTCGACCGGCCCTCGGCCTGCATCCTCTGCGCCTGCTGCTCTACCAGTTGCCCGAGTTACTGGTGGAACAGCGAGCGCTATCTGGGTCCAGCTGCACTGCTCGCCGCCTACCGCTGGATCGTGGACACGCGCGACCAGGCCAGCAGCGAGCGACTCGACCAGCTGGAGGATTCGTTCCGCCTCTACCGCTGCCATACGATCATGAATTGCGTCGAGGCCTGCCCCAAGGACCTCAATCCCGCGCGCGCAATCGCCGCCATCAAGCGCGCAATCGCCGGTCGCGACGGCTGAGTCCGGCAGGATGGAAGTCGCCCCGGGGTTCCTGCGCTGGCGCTGCCGCCGCGGCATGCGGGAACTCGACATATTGCTTGGCCGCTGGCTCGACCACGGCTGGACCATGGCCGACAGCGGCAGGCGCACGGCGTTTCTGCAGCTGCTCGACGAGCCGGACCCGCAACTGGCCGACTGGCTTCTGCTCGGGGAGCGTCCGGACGATCCCGCGCTCGCGGGCCTGCTCGATGACATCGTTTCCCGTCGCAGCTGAACCGCGACCGGAGCCGCGACTGGCGGCGGCGGCCGTGCTCCTGCATGCCGCAGCCGCGGCCCTGCCCTGGGC
>JBAQWM010000308.1:0-2832 GCA_049298915.1 Steroidobacteraceae bacterium
CCGTAGAAGCGACGTTTCTCGTCGGCCATGGCGGCCAGCGGCGCGTTGGCGGTGGATGCGATTGCGATAAAACCGGGCGGCATCGCTTCGACGCGGTCCCCGTGGCTCATCCAGACGTCGAGTTCCGGCGATTCTCGTTCATCGTCCTGCGTGATGCCGTCGAGCAAGCGCGAGGGACCGATGCGCCTGACGCGCGCATAGCCGAACTCACGATGACTGGACGGCGCGACACGGCCGCCGAGCTGCGCTGCCATCGTTTGCATGCCGTAGCAGATTCCGAGCACCGGCACACCGAGCGTGAAGGCCTTTTCCGGGGCGCGGGGCGGACTCGCGTCGGTCACCGACTCAGGCCCGCCCGACAGGATGATTCCGCGCGCGCCAAACCCGGCGACGGCCGCCTCGCCCGCATCCCAGGGCATGATTTCGCAGTAGACACCAAGCTCGCGCACGCGCCGCGCAATCAGCTGCGTGTACTGGGCCCCGAAGTCGAGGATCAGGATGCGGTGGGCGTGAATATCGGCGACGGCCGACTCGACCCTGGCGGCCATCAGCTGATCCGGTAGTTTGGCGCTTCCTTCGTGATGCTCACGTCGTGCACGTGACTCTCACGAACGCCGGCACCGGTGATGCGTACGAATGACGGGCGTGTGCGCATTTCCTCGATGCTGCCGCTGCCGGTATAGCCCATCGCAGCGCGCACGCCGCCCGACAACTGATGCAGGATCGCGACCAGTCCGCCCTTGTAAGGCACGCGCCCTTCGACACCTTCGGGCACGAGTTTCTCGAGTTCTTCGGTGGTGTCCTGGAAGTAGCGGTCGCTCGAGCCGTGGCGCTGCGCCATCGCGCCGAGCGATCCCATGCCGCGATAGGACTTGTAGGATGCGCCCTGGTAAAGCTCGACCTCGCCCGGCGATTCCTCGGTGCCGGCAAACAGGCCACCGATCATCACCGAATGCGCGCCGGCCGCGATCGCCTTGGCGACGTCTCCTGAATAGCGAATGCCGCCGTCCGAAATGAGCGGCACATCGGTCGCAGCCAGCGCCTCGGCGACGGTCGCAACTGCGGAAATCTGCGGCACGCCGACGCCTGCGATCACGCGGGTCGTGCAGATCGAGCCGGGCCCGATGCCGACCTTTACGCCGTCGACCCCGGCATCTACGAGCGCGCGCGCGGCTTCCGCCGTCACGATATTGCCACCCACCACCTGCAGGCCGGCGTAGGCATGCTTGATCTGCGCGATCGTTGCCAATACGCCGCGCGAATGGCCATGCGAGGTGTCGACGATGACCACATCCACGCCGGCCTCGACCAATTGCGCGACTCGATCGAGCGTGTCCGGCGAAGTGCCGACGGCCGCCCCGACCCGCAGGTGACTGTGCTCGTCCTTGCAAGCGCGCGGAAAGTCGCGTGCCTTCTGGATGTCCCGCACGGTGATCATTCCGCGCAACCGTCCGGCCTCGTCCACAACCAGGACTTTCTCGATGCGATGGCGGTGCAGCAACAGCAGGACTTCCTCCCGCGGCGTATTTTCGCGCACCGTGACCAGCCGCTCGCGCGGCGTCATGACCCTCGAGACCGGCAAGTCGAGCTGTTCCTCGAAACGGATGTCGCGGTGCGTGACGATGCCGACCAGCATGTTGCCGTCCGCGGTCACCGGCAGGCCCGAGATGCCCTTGGCCCGCGTCAAGGCGATGACCTCGCGGATCGTCGCATCCGGGCGGATCGTGATCGGGTCCTTGATAACGCCGCTCTCGTGCTTCTTGACGCGACCGACTTCCCTGGCCTGGTCCTCCGCGGACATGTTCTTGTGGATGATGCCGATGCCGCCTTCCTGCGCGATCGTAATGGCGAGCCGGGCCTCGGTCACGGTATCCATCGCGGCGGAGACCAGCGGCAGGTTGAGCCGGATGCCCCGCGTCAGGCGCGTCGACAGGTCGACCTCGCGAGGCAGCACCTCCGAGTAGGCCGGAACGAGCAGGACGTCGTCGAAGGTGAGTGCTTCCTGGACGATGCGCATCGGTGGGGTCCCCCGGGGGCTGTCCGAATGAAGCGGCGCATTGTACGACGCAAGTGGCCGCAGGCGTTAGTGCCACGTGCGGTGGCCCGCCTGCTCGCTTAGCATGCCGGCATGGATCCCCGTTCCGGGCGCGAGATATACACGGTCAGCCGCCTCAATCGCGAGGCTCGCGGCCTGCTGGAAGCCGGGCTGCCTTCCATCTGGATCGGGGGCGAGCTGTCGAATTTTTCGCGGCCCGCGTCCGGTCACTGGTACTTCACGCTGAAAGACGAGGCCGCGCAGGTCCGTTGCGCGATGTTCAGGCAGCGCAATCAGGCGATCCGGGCTTCGGCCCGGGACGGGATGCAGGTGCTCTTGCGGGCGCGCGTGAGCCTCTACGAGCCGCGCGGCGATTTTCAGCTGATCGTTGATCATCTCGAGGAGGCAGGCGAAGGGGAGTTGCGCCGGCGCTTCGAGGCGCTGAAGCAGCGTCTCGCGGCCGAGGGCCTGTTCGATGCGGCGCGCAAGCGCACACCGCCCCGGCTGCCGCGCAGGATCGGCGTGGTCACCTCGCCTAGCGGCGCGGCGCTCCGCGACGTGCTGCAGGTCCTGCGGCGCCGCTTTCCCGGCATTCCGGTCCTGATCTACCCGGTGCCGGTCCAGGGAGCTTCGGCGGCCCGCGAAATCGCCGGCATGCTCGCGCTGGCGGACCAGAGGGCCGAAGTCGACCTCTTGCTGCTGGTGCGTGGCGGCGGTTCGCTCGAGGACCTTTGGGCTTTCAACGATGAATCGCTGGCGCGTGCGATCGAGGGCCTGACGTTGCCGCTGATCAGCGG
>JBAQWM010000309.1:0-1944 GCA_049298915.1 Steroidobacteraceae bacterium
ACCAGCTCGCTGGTCACGCGGAACAGCCGGTTCAGGTGCTCGGTCGTGGTCGCGGTACCGAGCGTCGCGATCGCGTTGGCGATGCCCTCCTGCGCGAGCCGCGCGACATCCACATAGCCCTCGACGACCAGCAGGCGCTCAATCTTGCGCAGCGCCTGGCGCGCCTCGTAGAGGCCATACAGTTCCCGCCCCTTGTGGAACAACGGCGTTTCCGGCGAGTTGAGGTATTTCGGCTCGCCCTCGTCGATGATGCGCCCGCCAAAAGCGATCACGCGCCCGCGCGCATCGCGGATCGGGAACATCACGCGGTCGCGGAAGCGGTCGTAGAAACCGGATTCGCCGCGGCCAGCGCGCTCGATGACGAGGCCGGCGTCGGCCAGCAGGCGCTCGCGCTCCGCATTGCCGCCAAAGCGCTTTAGCACCGCATCCCAGGAATTGGGCGCGTAGCCGATCGCGAACTTGACGCAGGTCTCGGGTGTGATGCCGCGATTCGCCAGGTATTGCCTGGCGCGCGGGGTTTCGCGCAGCGTGTCGCGATAGAACTGCGATACCTGCGCCAGCAGTTCGTAGAGTTCATCGCCGGGCCGCGCGCGCGCGCCGCGCCCGTCGTCCTCGCGCGGCACTTCGAGCCCGAGCCGCGAAGCAAGTTCGTCGACCGCCTCCGGGAATGACAGCTTGTCATGCTCCATCAGGAAGCCGAACGCCGTGCCGTGCGCACCGCAGCCGAAACAGTGATAGAACTGCTTGTCGGGGCTGACCCAGAATGACGGCGTCTTTTCGGCGTGGAATGGGCAGCAGGCTTTCCACTCGCGGCCGGCGCGCTTCAACTGCACGCGGCTGCCCACAAGTTCGACGATGTCGGTGCGGGCGATCAGCTCGTCTATGAATGGCTGTGGAATGCGGCCGGCCATGCGACAAGATACCGCGATCTGGATCTTATCGGCTCAATCGGGCTACAGTTGGGTATCCAGGACCATTGGGGGAAGCCATGTCATACGCGAGAAGAATCGCATCCATTGCGGCATCGGCAGGTCTGCTGGCGGGGCTGGCCGCCTGTTCCGGCGAAACCGGCAAATCGGCCGCGGACGCCGACCGCAACCTGGAGGAAACGCAGGGCATCGTGCTGCTGAGTGGCCTGCCGACGCTCGCTACCAGCCACAGCGTGGCGATCGTGGAACTGGATCCGGAGGCGCAGAACTTCGGGGAAATCCTCAGCGACTTCGAGTTCAAGGGTCACGAGCTGCCGCTGCACCATCTCTACTACAGCCCGATCGGTCGCCTCTACTCGACCGGCCTCGACCCCGGCTGCAGCCTTGCGGAGATCGGCCTGTCCCGCGACGCGAGCGGGAAGCCCCTCATCAATGGCATCACCTGCCTCGACACCAAGGGCCAGCAGGTCGGCGAGGACATCATCTGGCACAGCGTCAACGGCAAGGACTACATGTTCGTCACCTTCATGGGTGGCACCGGTGTCGACCAGGCCGACTGCGGTTCGATCGGGGTCTTCGATCCGCAGAGCAACGAAGTGATCCGGATCATCGAGGCGCGCAAGAGCGTGGTTGGCAAGGACCAGCCCTACATCATGTATCCGCATGGCATTTCGGCCTACGGCGACCGGTTGGTGGTGAGCTCGACCGTGCATCCCGACCTCAAAACCGGGGTCGGCAATGCAATCACGGTCGTCGACCTCAACACCTTCGAGCCGATCCAGAACATCGTCACCGAGGACGCGAAGCCGGTGGGTTTCCCCTCGTCGCCGGTCGAGGTCCTGTTCGTCAGGCCGGAGATTTCGAAACTCGCCAAGCCGGGCGTCCTGGTCAACACGATGTTCGGCTTCGAAGTGTGGAAGATTCCCTACGACGAGGCGACCAAGAGCTTCGCGGCGCCGGTCAAGGTATACGACGGCGCCACCGAGAAGACCGGTGTGCCGCTCGAGTTCTACGG
>JBAQWM010000310.1:0-2239 GCA_049298915.1 Steroidobacteraceae bacterium
GGCCTGACCGGCGCCGGCGACAGCCGCTGGCTCAGCCCCCGAGTTCCGAGAGCAGTTCATCGGCCAGCCGCAGGCGCACGGCGCCATCGGCGCCGTCCAGCTTCATCCGCAGGCGATGCGAGCCGTCCAGCCGGTAGCGTCCCTTGCCCTGCTGCACCAGCCGGATCACGCGCGCGGGATCGACCCGGTGCTCGCTGGCGAATTCCACCACGCCGGCCGTGCTGCCGATTTCGAGGCGGCGCATGCCGAGGGCCGCCGCCCGCAGTTTCAGGCGATGCACAAGGAACATGGTCTGGGCGGGCGGCGGCAAGGGACCGAAGCGGTCGATCATCTCCACCTGCAGGTCGTCGAGGGCTCCGGCAGATTCCGCGCCAGCCACGCGCTTGTACAGCTGCAGGCGCAGGTGGACGTCCGGCATGTAATCCTCGGGCAGCAGCGCCGGTATTTGCAGATCGATGTCGGGCCCGGTGTGCAGCGGGCGTTCCAGCTCCGGTTCGCGTCCGGACCGCAGCGCCTGCACGGCCCGATCCAGGAGTTCCAGATACAGCCCGATGCCGATCTCCTGGATCTGGCCGCTCTGTTCCTCGCCGAGGAGTTCGCCGGCGCCCCGGATTTCGAGGTCCTGTGTCGCCAGCGTGAATCCGGCGCCGAGATCCTCGAGCGCCTCGATGGCCTCGAGGCGCCGGGCCGCGTCCGTGGGCATCGCCGCCTTTGGCGGCGCCAGCAGATAGGCCCAGGCGCGATGATGCGATCGGCCGACCCGTCCGCGCAGCTGGTGCAGTTGCGCGAGGCCGAATCGTTCGGCGCCGTCGATCAGGATGGTATTCGCGGTCGGCACGTCGATCCCGGACTCGATGATCGTCGTGCAGACCAGCACCTCGAAGCGGCGATGATAGAAATCCAGCATCAGCCGCTCCAGATCGCGCTCGCGCATCTGGCCGTGGCCGACCCGTACCGAGGCCTCGGGGACGAGCCGGCGCAGCCGCTCTGCGAATGGCTCGATGTCCTCGATCGTGTTGTGCACGACGTAGACCTGGCCGCCGCGGCGGATTTCGCGCAGGCAGGCTTCGCGCACCAGCCCGTCATTCCATTCGCAGACGAATGTCTCGATCGCCATCCGCTCCGCGGGCGGGGTCGTCATCAATGACAGCTCGCGCAGACCGCCGAGCGCCATATTCAGCGTGCGCGGTATCGGCGTCGCCGTGAGCGTCAGCATGTCCACGTCCGCGCGCATCTGCTTCAGCCGCTCCTTGTGCCCGACGCCGAAGCGGTGCTCCTCGTCGACGATGACGAGCCCCAGGTCGCTGAACGCGACATCGCGCTGCAGCAAGCGGTGCGTGCCGATCACCACATCGACGCTGCCCGCGGCCAGCCCGGCGATGACTTCGCGTTGCTCGGCGGCGGTCCGGAAACGCGACAGGTTCTCGACCCTGACCGGCCAGTCGGCGAAGCGATCGGCGAAGGTCTGCACGTGCTGCTGGGCCAGCAGGGTGGTCGGGACCAGCACTGCCACCTGCCTGCCGCCCTGCACGGCGGCAAAGGTCGCGCGCAGCGCGACTTCGGTCTTGCCGAATCCCACATCGCCGCAGATGACCCGATCCATCGGACTGCCGGCTCGCATGTCCCTGAGCACCGAGTCGATCGCGTCGCGCTGGTCGATGGTTTCCTCGAATGGAAATCCCGCCTCGAAAGCGCGGTAGCCGGACTCGTCGAACTCGATCGCGCGCCCCTGGCGCGCTGCGCGACGCGAATAGAGATCCAGCAGCTCCGCCGCCACGTCGCGCAGGCGCTCGGCCGCGCGCCGGCGGGCCCTGGCCCATTGTTCGGTGCCGAGCTTGTGCCAGGGCGCCGTCTCCGGTGAAGCGCCGGTATAGCGCGTCACGCGGTCGAGCGCGTGCACCGGCACGTACAGGAGATCGCCGCCGGCATATTCCAGGACCAGGAACTCGGCGGGATTGCCATGCACCTGCATGACCCGCAGCCCGCGATACCGCCCGACGCCGTATTCCTCGTGCACCACGGGTGCGCCGGGCGCGAGTGCTGCGAGCTCGCGCAGAATGGCTTCCGGATCGCGATCCGGCCGACGCCGCCGTCGCTCCTGGCGCGCGCGCTCGCCGAACAGCTGGTCTTCCGCGACGAGCGCAAGCTGACGATCCGGCAACAGCAGTCCCCGCACGTCCGGCGCAACCGCGATGGCCAGGGCCTGCTGGCCGCTGATGAATGCGTTCCAGTCGGAGAC
>JBAQWM010000311.1:0-17902 GCA_049298915.1 Steroidobacteraceae bacterium
CGCGCAACCGCGCCGATGCCCTGCTGCATGCCACCGAAAAGTCGCTGAAGGACCTGGGCGACAAGGTGTCCGGTGAGGAGCGCGGCGCCATCGAGGGCGCAATGAGTGACTTGCGCGGCGCCCTGAAGGGCGACGACCAGGCGGCCATCGAGCGCAAGGCCGAGGCGCTTGCGAAGGCCAGCGCACCGGTCGTGCAGCGCGCCTATCAGGGCGAAGCCCCGACTGCAGGTGCGGCGGCGGAAGAGCCGAAGGCGGGTCCCGGAAAGGACACGGACGACGTGCTCGACGCCGAGTTCGAGGAGATCAAGGACAAGGGGTCGAAGCCGCACTGAGAGCTTCGACCGCGGCAGTAATGGTCCGGCCGGACGCCGGGTGACATCGGGTCGCCCGGCGTTCGCGCCTGCGGAGCTTCATGTCAAAGAGCGACTATTACCAGGTGCTCGGCGTACCGCGAAACGCCACCGAGGATGCCATCACCAAGGCATACCGCCGTCTGGCGATGAAATATCATCCTGACCGCAATCCCGATGACAAGGAGGCCGAGGAGCGTTTCAAGGAGGCCAAGGAAGCCTACGAGATCCTGACGGACTCCCAGAAACGTGCGGCCTATGACCAGTATGGGCGTGCCGGGCTCGACGCTGCGCGCGGCGCGGGCCAGGGATTCAGCCCGTCCGACGCCTTCGGCGACATCTTCGGCGACGTGTTCGGAGACATTTTCGGCGGTGCGCGGCGCGGCGGCCGCAGCACCGTGTTTCGCGGCGCCGACCTGCGCTACGAATTGTCGCTCGACCTCGAGCAGGCGGTGTTCGGCACCAGCACCGAGATCGATTTCCAGACTGTCAGCGAGTGCAATGAATGCAGCGGCAGCGGCGCGGCCAAGGGTCATCCGCCGGTCACCTGCGAGACCTGCTCCGGTGCCGGCCAGGTGCGCATGAGTCAGGGCTTATTCACGGTCCAGCAACCCTGCCCGCGCTGCAAGGGCCGCGGCACGATGATCAAGCAGCCCTGCGCCAAGTGTGGCGGTCACGGCCGTGTCAGGAGCAATAAACGCCTGGCGGTCAAGGTCCCGGCCGGCGTGGACAGTGGCGACCGCATCCGGCTCGCGGGGGAAGGCGAGTCGGGCCGCAATGGCGGTCCGCCTGGTGACCTCTACGTCGAAGTCGCGGTGCGCGAGCATCCGATCTTCGAACGTGATGGCGCGCATCTCTCCTGCGAAGTGCCGGTCAGTTTCATCACGGCGGCGCTCGGCGGCAGTGTCGAGGTCCCGACACTCGAGGGCCAGGCAATCATCAAGGTTCCTGCCGGAACGCAGTCCGGGCGCGTCTTCCGGCTGCGGGAAAAGGGCGTAAAGCCGGTCCGCGGCGGCCCGACCGGGGACCTGTTCTGCCGCGTCGTAGTCGAGACCCCGGTCAACCTGACAATCGAGCAGAAGGAATCCCTGCGCAAGCTCGATTCCTCGCTGAAGAGCGGCGGTGAGCGGCACAACCCGCGCGAGCGCTCCTGGCTCGAGGGCGTCAAGCAGTTCTTCGGCAGGATCGGGAGCTGACATGATCAACGTGGCGATACTGGGCGTGAGCGGGCGGATGGGCCGCTGCCTGGTGCGGGCGATCCGGGAAGCCGGTGATCTCAGGCTGTCGGGAGCGCTCGCTTCGCCGCAAAGCGCATCGCTGGGGCGCGATGCCGGGGAGGTGGCACTGGCGGGCCCGGTTGCCATCGAAGTCACATCCGACCGCAGCCGCGCGCTAGCCAATGCCGCCATCGCCATCGATTTCACGCTGCCGGAAGCGCTCGCCGACAATCTCACTGCGGTAGGCGCCAGGCACATCCCCATCGTTATCGGCACGACCGGTCTTGATCCTGAGCGCCATGCCCTGATCCGGCGAGCCAGCGAGAATCTCCCGGTGCTGGTCGCGCCGAACATGTCACTGGCGGTCAATCTTTTTTTCAGTCTGGTCGGCAGCGCGGCCGCCGCTCTGCCCGGCCAGTACGACATCGAGATCGTCGAGGCACATCACCGGCACAAGGCGGATGCTCCTTCGGGCACGGCACTGCGTCTCGGCGAAATTGCAGCCGGCGCGCGCAACACCACGCTCGGGAATGTCGGCATTTACAGCCGGGCCGGGAGCGCCACGGCCAGACTGCCGGGCGCCATCGGTTTCTCGAGCATCAGGGCCGGCGACATCATCGGCGAGCACCACGTGCTGTTTGCGGGCGACGGGGAGACGCTGGAACTGGTTCACCGGGCCACGGATCGGATGACATTCGCCCATGGGGCGCTGGCGGCGGCGCGCTGGCTCGCCGGGCGGCAGCCCGGTCTCTACGGCATGGCGGACGTTCTCGGCCTCTAGATCACTTCCGCAGTCATGGAACGGCAGGGGCAGGTCTAGTAGAATTCCAGCCCGGGTTGCGGCCCCCTTGAATCAATCGAATATCCGCGGGTGGAGTCCAGAACGGCTCTGCCCGCCTGAATGCTGCACCCTGCTTCGGCAGGGCAGCTGGTCCGGGCAGGGGAGACAAACCGGTGACAGCAACGCCCGCAGTGCTTGCGCTCGAGGACGGCACGGTGTTTCGGGGCGAGTCGATTGGAGCGCCGGGCAGCACCACCGGCGAAGTCGTATTCAATACTGCGATGACGGGTTATCAGGAAATCCTGACCGACCCGTCCTATTGCCGCCAGATCGTCACGCTCACCTGTCCCCACATCGGAAATACCGGCGCGACACCCGAGGACCTGGAATCCCCGGAAATCCATGCCTCCGGCCTGGTGATCCGCGACCTGCCGCTGCTGCATTCCAGCTGGCGCGCCAGCCAGTCCCTGCCCGCATTCCTCGCAGAGGGAGGACTGGTCGCGATCGCAGGCATCGACACGCGACGGCTCACGCGCGTGCTGCGCGAGAAGGGGGCGCTAGCCGGCTGCATCATGACGGGTGCGGAAGTCGACACCGCAATCGCAATCCGGGCAGCCCGCAAGTTTCCCGGGCTCAAGGGGATGGATCTCGCCAGGGTCGTTTCCGTCACGGAGCCATATCAATGGAATGACGGGAGCCTCGGCAGGGCGCAGGGAAGCATCCCGCGACCGGGCTCGCGCCTGCACGTCGTCGCCTACGACTTCGGCATCAAGCGCAACATCCTGCGGCTGCTGTCCGACCTCGGTTGCCGGATGACAGTGGTGCCCGCCGAGACCGCGGCCGAAGATGCGCTCGCGCTCGCGCCGGACGGAATATTCCTGTCGAACGGACCTGGCGATCCCGAGCCCTGCGATTACGCGGTCGCGGCGATCCGCCGCTTCCTCGAGACCGACATCCCGGTTTTCGGCATCTGCCTGGGTCACCAGCTGCTCGCGCTCGCCTGCGGCGCAAGAACAGTCAAGATGAAATTCGGGCACCACGGCGCAAATCATCCGGTCCAGGAGCTGGCCGGAAAGAATGTCGTCATCACCAGCCAGAATCATGGCTTCGCGGTTGACGAAGCATCGTTGCCGACCGGCCTCAAGGCGACCCACCGCTCGCTGTTCGACGGCTCGCTGCAGGGTATCGCCTGTGTCGATCGGGCGGCATTCGGTTTCCAGGGTCACCCCGAGGCGAGCCCCGGCCCGCATGACCTGCGGCCGCTGTTCGAGCATTTCGTCGGCCTGATGGTGCGGCGCCTGCAGCAGATGGCCCGCAAACAGGTCGCCGCCGCTGCCGGTGAAAATGTCGTGACCAGCTGATGCCGAAGCGCACCGACATCGAAAGCATCCTGATCATCGGTGCGGGACCGATCGTGATCGGGCAGGCCTGCGAGTTCGACTATTCCGGCGCGCAGGCCTGCCGCGCGCTGCGCGAGGAGGGCTACCGCGTCATCCTCGTGAATTCGAATCCCGCAACGATCATGACCGATCCGGAGATGGCCGATTCGATCTACATCGAACCCGTCGAATGGCGCACGGTTGCGAGGATCATCGAGAAGGAGCGCCCGGACGCGTTGCTGCCGACCATGGGCGGCCAGACCGGCCTCAATACCGCGCTCGATCTGGTGCGCGAAGGCGTCCTGGAGCGATTCGAAGTCGAATTGATCGCCGCCTCGCGCGAAGCGATCGACATGGCCGAAGACCGCGAGTTGTTCCGCAATGCGATGCGCGGGATCGGCCTCGAGTGTCCGCTGTCCTACATCGCGCACAGCCTGGATGAGGCCCTCGCGGTGCAGGGGGAGGTCGGATTCCCGACGGTGATCAGGCCGTCATTCACGCTCGGCGGTTCGGGCGGCGGCATCGCATTCAATCGCGAGGAATTCGAAGAAATCGTGTCGCGCGGTCTCGACGCCTCGCCGACTGGCGAAGTTCTGATCGAGGAATCGGTGCTGGGATGGAAGGAATTCGAGATGGAGGTGGTCCGGGACCGCAATGACAACTGCATCATCGTCTGCTCGATCGAAAACCTGGATCCGATGGGCGTGCACACCGGCGACTCGATCACGGTGGCGCCCGCGCTGACGCTGACCGACAAGGAATACCAGCGCATGCGCAATGCATCGATCGCCGTGCTGCGCCAGGTCGGCGTCGAATGCGGCGGTTCCAACGTGCAATTCGCGCTGAATCCGAAGGACGGCCGCATGCTCGTCATCGAGATGAACCCGCGCGTGTCCCGCTCCTCGGCGCTGGCATCAAAGGCGACCGGATTTCCGATAGCGAAGGTCGCCGCCAAACTGGCCGTCGGCTACACGCTCGATGAACTGAGGAACGAGATCACCGGGGGCGCGACTCCGGCCTCGTTCGAACCGACCATCGACTATGTAGTCACCAAGGTGCCGCGGTTCACCTTCGAGAAATTCCCGGGTTCCAACGCGCGCCTGACCACCCAGATGAAATCGGTCGGCGAGGCGATGGCGATCGGGCGCACATTCCAGGAGTCCCTGCAGAAAGCCATGCGCAGCCTGGAGACCGGCTGTGACGGGCTGACACCCGTCATGCGCCTGCCGCTGGATGCGGATGGCGAACAGCAACTGGCCGAGGAGCTGCGCCACCCCGGCGCCGACCGGATCCGCTATGTGGCCGACGCATTCCGAGCCGGCTGGAATGTGGCGCGCATTGCGGCGGAATCGGCGATCGACCCGTGGTTCCTGGCGCAGATCGAGGACCTGGTGCGCGAGGAGCAGCGGGTCGGTGCGGAAGGAATTGCCGCCCTGACCGCCGAGCGCCTGCTGGTGCTGAAGCGCAAGGGCTTCTCGGATGCCGCGCTCGCGCGTGCCATCGGTATCCCTGAGACACGCGTGCGAGCGCGCCGCCACGCCTGCAGCGTGCGTCCCGCCTACAAACGCGTCGACACCTGTGCCGCCGAGTTCGCGACCTCCACCGCGTACCTGTACTCGACGTACGAACAGGAATGCGAGGCCGCACCGACCGAAAACCGGAAGATCATGATCCTTGGTGGCGGCCCGAACCGCATCGGCCAGGGCATCGAGTTCGACTATTGCTGCGTTCACGCCGCGCTGGCGCTGCGCGAGGACGGCTTCGAAACCATCATGGTGAACTGCAATCCCGAGACGGTATCGACCGACTACGATATTTCCGATCGCCTGTATTTCGAGCCGCTGACCTTCGAAGATGTCATGGAGATCATCGCCAGGGAGAAGCCCGTGGGCGTCATCGTCCAGTTCGGCGGCCAGACGCCGCTGAAGCTTTCGCGCCAGCTTGCGGCCGCAGGCGCGCCGATCATCGGCACCAGCCCGGATTGCATCGACGTCGCTGAGGATCGCGAGCGCTTCCAGAAGCTGCTGCAGCGCCTCGACCTGCGCCAGCCGGCCAATGCGACGGCGCGCGACGAGCAGCGCGCGATCGAACTCGCGCGCGATGTCGGCTTTCCGCTGATTGTCCGGCCTTCCTACGTGCTCGGCGGGCGTGCGATGGAAGTCGTCTATGAGGAAGAAGACCTGCGCCAGTACATGAGCGAGGCGGTGCGGGTTTCAAACGAAAGCCCGGTGCTGCTGGACCGCTTCCTGGATCTCGCGATCGAAGTTGACGTGGACGCCGTTTGCGACGGCAAGGACGTACTGATCGGCGGCATCATGGAGCACGTCGAGCAGGCCGGCGTGCACTCCGGGGATTCCAGTTGTTCGCTGCCGCCCGCCAGCCTCTCGCCGCAGGTCCAGGACGAGCTGCGGGCCCAGACGCGCAAGATGGCGCATGCGCTCAGTGTTGTTGGCCTGATGAATGTGCAGTTCGCGATCCAGAATGGCGTCGTTTACGTGCTGGAGGTCAATCCGCGCGCGTCGCGCACGGTGCCCTTCGTGTCGAAAGCGACCGGCGTACCGCTTGCGAAAATAGCCGCGCGTGTGATGGCGGGGCGCAAGCTGGCCGAGCTGGGCCTGCTCGAGGAGTGTGTGCCGCCGTATTACTCGGTCAAGGAAGCCGTGTTTCCGTTCGGCAAGTTCCCCGATTCCGACCCGATTCTGGGACCCGAGATGAAATCAACCGGCGAGGTGATGGGCACTGGCCGGACATTCGGCGAGGCCTATGCGAAGGCGCAGGCGGCGAGCGGTGTTCGACTGCCGATCCGCGGTGTCTGCCTGCTGTCGGTGAGGGACCGTGACAAGGAAGGAGTAATCGCGATCGCGCGGCGCCTGCGTGATCGCGGATTCGAGATCCTGGCGACCGAGGGCACCGCGATGGCGCTCGAGGCAGCCGGCATTCCGTGCCGCAAGGCGATGAAAGTGCGTGAAGGGCGGCCGCATATCGTCGACATGATCAAGAATGACGAGATCGACCTGATCGTCAATACGACCGAGGGCAAGCGCGCCATCCGCGAATCGCACTCGATTCGCCGCGAGGCGGAGTATCGCAAGGTCACCTACTACACGACTGTCGCGGCCGCGAATGCGACCTGCGAGGCCCTGGATCACCTCGAGGATCTGGACGTGAACAGGCTGCAGGACCTGCACTCTGAACTGGGTGCGGCTTGAGGGCACCGATCACGCTGCGGGGCGCCGAGAAGCTGCGCGCAGAACTGCGCAAGCTCAAGGGCGAGGACCGGCCCGCGGTCATCCGCGCGATTGCAGATGCGCGTTCGCACGGCGACCTGTCCGAAAATGCGGAATACCATGCCGCCCGTGAGCAGCAGGCTTTCATCGAAGGCCGCATCAAGGATATCGAGTGGCGGCTGGCGCATGCCCAGGTGATCGACCCCGCCGCACTGCCGGACAGCGGCAAGGTGGTATTTGGCGCGACGGTGGAACTCAAACCCATCGACGGCGGCCCCAATGTCAGCTACCAGATCGTCGGTGACGATGAGGCCGACATCCGGCGCGGGCTCATCTCCATCAATTCGCCGATTGCGCGGGCCCTGATCGGCAAGCAGCAGGGCGATGAAGTCGAAGTGGATGCGCCCGGTGGCGCGCACAGCTTCGAAATCCTCGCCGTGCGTGTGCAGTAATTCAAGAATCGGGAATAGATATCTTGCTTAACTTGCTGTTTTTCTTGTAGAATAGTCCTACATTCCCGATTTGATGAACCAATTCGGAGCCAGTGTCGGCAGCCAGCCTGTCAAGCACGAGATCACGATTGCCGCGAGCGCCGACACGGGCCCGGACTTTGACCAGTTCATGATCATTCAGAGTCTGCCGGAGTTCGCTGACGACGCCCGCGGTCAGGCCGCGCTGTCCAACCAGAACGAGCGGATGCAGGGCATGCCCGAGTCGCCGCAGGTATTTCTTCTGACGCTCCGTGAGTGCCACCACCTGATTATAGGACTGCAGCCGGGTGTCCGTTCATGAGCCGGCGCAGCAAGTCGAGCGGCCGCTGGCTACGGGAGCACTTCGAAGATCCTTATGTCCAGCGCGCCCAGCAGGGGGGCTGGCGCTCGCGCGCTGCCTTCAAGCTCCAGGAACTCGATGATGCGGAGCGCCTTGTTTTCCCGGGCGCCACAATCGTCGATCTGGGGGCTGCGCCCGGTGGCTGGAGCCAGTATGCCGCGCGCAAGCTGGCCGGGCATGGCACCGTCATAGCGGTGGACCTGCTGGTAATGGACAAGCTGACCGGCGTGACCTTCCTGCAGGGCGATTTCCGCGAATCCGAGCTGCTCGAGGCGTTGCTGGAATTACTGTCGGGGCGGCGGGTCGACCTTGTGTTGTCCGACATGGCGCCCAACATGAGTGGTGTGGATGTGGTTGACCAGGCGCGTGCCGCCGATCTGGCTGAACTCGCGCTCGACTTCGCCCTCAAGGTGCTGGATGCCGAGGGCACGCTGGTGATGAAACTGTTCCAGGGCGCAGGCTTCCAGGAGCTGCTGGCCGATGCCCGCCGCCGGTTCGGCACGGTCCGTATCCGCAAGCCGAAGGCGTCACGACAGCGCAGTTCTGAGTCCTACTTGGTGGCGAGGAAACCCCGGCCGTAGTAATGTCGAACTACACCTTAAATACCGTGGTCCAATCGACAGTCCGGACCGTGGTGAATGCGACGCCAGGAGTGGCTGCTTGAACGACTTGACCCGCAATATCGTCCTGTGGATCGTGATCGCCATCGTGCTGGTCGCGGTTTTCTCCAATTTCGGCCAGCGCGCCAGCGCGCCGGAGCCGCTCAAGTATTCGCAGTTCCTCGCCGCGGTCGAAAGCGGAGCGATCAAGACCGCGACCTTCCAGGGCGACGCGATTTCCGGCACCCGCGCCAGTGGCGACAAGTACGTCACCTACAACCCTGAAACGGACAATTCAGTGCTGATCGGGTTGTTGCACAAGCATGACGTTGCCTTCGATGCGGCGCCGCCGGAGCGCCAGTCCTTCCTGCTGCAGTTATTCGTGTCGTCATTCCCGATCCTGCTGCTGATCGGCGTCTGGATCTACTTCATGCGTCAGATGCAGGGTGGCGCCGGTGGCCGCGGGGCCATGTCATTCGGCAAGAGCCGGGCACGGCTGCTGTCCGAAGACCAGGTCAGCGTGACATTTGCGGATGTCGCGGGCATCGAGGAGGCCAAGGAAGAGGTCTCCGAAATCGTCGACTTCCTGAAGGATCCCGCCAAGTTCCAGAAGCTGGGCGGCAAGATCCCGAAGGGTGTCCTGATGGTCGGCGCTCCGGGTACCGGCAAGACACTGCTGGCGCGCGCAATCGCGGGCGAGGCCAAGGTGCCGTTCTTCACGATTTCCGGGTCGGATTTCGTCGAGATGTTCGTCGGTGTCGGCGCCTCGCGCGTGCGCGACATGTTCGAGCAGGCCAAGAAGCATGCACCGTGCATCGTATTCATCGACGAGATCGACGCGGTCGGCCGCCATCGCGGTGCAGGTCTCGGCGGCGGTCACGACGAACGCGAACAGACGCTGAACCAGCTGCTGGTCGAAATGGACGGATTCGAGGGCAATGAGGGCGTCATCGTGATAGCCGCGACCAACCGCCCCGATGTGCTCGACCCGGCGTTGCTGCGGCCGGGGCGCTTCGATCGCCAGGTCGTGGTGCCGCTGCCGGATGTGCGCGGCCGCGAGCAGATCCTGAAGGTTCACATGCGCAAGGTGCCGATCTCCGAGGACGTCAAGCCGGGCATCATCGCGCGCGGAACACCCGGTTTTTCGGGCGCGGACCTCATGAATCTGGTCAATGAAGCCGCGCTCTTTGCAGCTCGCGCGAACCGCCGGCTGGTCACGATGGAGGAGTTCGAGCGCGCCAAGGACAAGATCATGATGGGCGCCGAGCGCCGGTCGATGGTCATGAGCGAGCAGGAAAAACTCAACACGGCCTTTCACGAAGCGGGTCATGCGATCGTCGGCATGAGCCTGCCCGAGCATGACCCGGTCTACAAAGTCACGATCATCCCGCGTGGCAGGGCGCTCGGCGTCACGATGTTCCTGCCGGAAGAGGATCGCTACAGCTACAGCAAGCGCCGCCTCGAGAATCAGATCGCGAGCCTGTTTGGCGGCCGCATCGCCGAGGAACTGCGTTTCGGGCCTGAAGCCGTGACGACGGGCGCATCCAACGACATCGAGAAGGCGACCAATCTCGCGCGCAATATGGTCACGAAATGGGGCCTGTCGGAGAGACTGGGTCCGCTGTCCTACATGGAGGATGCGGGCGAGGTGTTCCTGGGCCGCTCGGTGACCCAGCACAAGCAGGTCTCCGACGTGACGGCACATGTCATCGACGAGGAAATCCGCAAGGTGATTGACACCGCCTACGCACAGGCGCGCAGGATCCTGGTCGAGAATCGCGAAAAGCTCGACACGATGGCAGCAGCGCTGATCAAGTACGAGACGATTGACGAGGAGATGATCAAGGACATCATGGCCGGCCGGGAGCCCCGACCGCCCAAGGACTGGGATGAGACCGCAACGTCGGCCGGCGGCCGAGCCGCGGTGCAGCCCGAGCCGGTGATTGGCCCGCCCGCCAGCCAGACCTGAGGCTTGCAGCGGAACCGGCCGCGATCGTGGTGCAACCCGCCATGGATGCCGGCCCGATGCAGTTGCGCTGCGGCCGCCACAGCCTGAGCCTCGACATTCCCGTCGTCATGGGCGTGCTGAATGTCACACCCGATTCATTTTCCGATGGCGGGCGATTTGCCGGGTTACCGGCTGCACTGGCCCAGGCCGAGCGGATGGCGGGCGAGGGCGCGGCGATCATCGATGTCGGTGGCGAATCGACCCGGCCAGGCGCGACGCCGGTCAGCGTTGACGAAGAACTGCGGCGCGTGGTCCCGGTGATCGAGCGCCTCGTCGAGCGCCTTGACCTGCCGGTGTCGGTGGACACCAGCAAACCGGAAGTCATGCGTGCCGCGATTGCGGCGGGCGCATCGATGGTCAACGATGTCACTGCGCTGCGTGCGGCGGGCGCAATCAAGGCATTGGCGCACTCGGACGTCGCAATCTGCCTGATGCACATGCAGGGCGAGCCACGGACGATGCAAAGGGAGCCCCGTTACACCGATGTACTGGTGGAAGTGCGGGATTTCCTGCGCGGCCGCGTGGCCTGCTGCATGGATGCGGGAATTGCCGTATCTCGCCTCGTCATCGATCCGGGCTTCGGATTCGGAAAGTCGCTGGAGCACAATCTGGAACTGCTGCGCCGCCTTTCGGAACTTGCGGCGGACGGGCACCCGGTTATGGCCGGGCTTTCCCGCAAGAGCATGATCGCCAGGCTGACGGGTCACGCCGACGGCGAGCGCCTGGCGGGAAGTCTCGCACTCGCGACCCTCGCCCTGCTGGCGGGCGCGAAAATCATCCGGGCACATGACGTCGGCCCGACAGTCGATGCCATCCGGGTCGTATCCGCCATGGGTGAACGTCTCGGGGGGGCATGATGGCGCGGCGCTACTTCGGCACTGACGGCGTTCGCGGCCGTGTCGGCACGCATCCGATGACGGCGGAATTCGCATTGCGGCTTGCAGGCGCCGCAGCGCGCGTACTTTCACCGAATGGCGGAAAGGTGCTGGTCGGCAAGGACACGCGGCTGTCCGGGTACATGTTCGAGTCCGCCCTGGAAGCGGGATTCGTTGCGGCCGGCGTCGATGTCCTGCTGGTCGGTCCGCTGCCGACGCCGGGCATCGCGTTCCTGGTCCAGCGCCTGAACTGCGACTTCGGCGCAGTGATCAGCGCCTCGCACAATCCCTTCGACGACAATGGCATCAAGTTCTTCGATCGCTCCGGCGCCAAACTGGCAGACGATCTGGAGGCCGCCATCGAGTCGCATCTCGATGAGCCCGCGTTGACACTGGAATCGGGAGCGCTTGGCCGCGCGTCGCGGGTGGACGGCGATCGGGCACTGTACCAGGCTTTCTGCGCATCGACGGTGCCGCGCGGAATGACGCTCGACGGCATGAAGCTGGTCATCGACTGCGCCAATGGCGCAGCGTACAAGGTTGCGCCGCGTGTGCTCGCGGATGTCGGCGCCGAGATCGTGCCGATCGGCTGCTCCCCGAATGGCAGGAATATCAACGACGGCTGCGGCTCGATCAGCCCCGGACTCCTCCAGCTCACGGTGTCGGGTGTGCGCGCAGATGCAGGCATTGCGCTCGACGGCGATGGCGACCGGGTCGTGATGGTGGATCACCTCGGCCGCTGCCTGGATGGCGACCAGCTTCTTTATGTGCTCGCACGGGCGTGGCAGTCGACCGGGGAGCTGAAAGGCCCGGTGGTCGGGACCGTCATGACAAATCTGGGACTGGAACTGGCGCTGGCCGAGTTCGGCGTGCCATTCCTGCGCGCTGCGGTCGGTGACCGCCACGTGCTGCAGATGCTGCGGGCCCACGGCGGCATCCTCGGCGGTGAATCGTCCGGGCACCTGCTGTGTCTCAACAAGACCACCACGGGAGACGGCCTGATCGTGGCGCTGCAGGTGCTTGCCATCATGAAATCCACCGGCAAGAAGCTGGCGGAATTGGCGGCAGGCATGCAGAAATTCCCGCAGCAGCTGATCAATGTCCGCATCGAGCGCCGGTTCGATGCGACCGCCGACCGGAGAATCGCGGCGGCGATCGCAATGGTCGAACAGTCTCTTGGCAAGCGTGGACGGGTCGTATTGCGCACATCCGGCACCGAGCCGGTCATCCGCGTGATGGTCGAGGGCGAGGACGCCCAGGCGGTCGGTCAGCACGCCACCACGCTCGCCGAAGTCGTGCGCGCTGCGGCGGCTGCCTGACATGCGCCGACCGCTGGTGGCCGGCAACTGGAAGATGCACGGCAGCCGCGCCGATGCGATCCGCCTGGTCGAGCAGCTGAAGGCGATCGATGCCGGTGGCGGATCCGCCGAGGTCGCGGTCTGTCCGCCATTCGTCTACCTGCAGGAAGTCGGCCAGCGCCTGCGCGGCGGCGCGATCATGCTCGGTGCGCAGGACGTATCTGCAGAGGATTCGGGCGCCCGCACTGGCGAGATATCTGCAGCCATGCTGGCGGATATCGGCTGCCGGTTCGTCATCGTCGGCCATTCGGAACGACGCGTCCTGCACCGGGAAGACGACGCAGAAGTGGCCCGCAAGTTTGCCGCGGTCCTGCGCCAGAGCCTGGTGCCGGTGCTGTGCGTCGGGGAATCCCTGGCGGAGCGCGAAGGCGGAGCGACCCATGAGGTCGTTACCCGGCAACTCGATGCCGTCCTGGGTGTCGCAGGTGTTGCCGGATTCAAGGCGGCAGTCGTGGCCTACGAGCCAGTCTGGGCCATCGGCACCGGCAGGACCGCAACGCCGGGGCAGGCGCAGGAAGTCCACGCGCTGATCCGGGGCCGAATTGCGCAAAAAGATGCTACAATCGGCGCTTCCCTTCGGGTCCTGTACGGGGGCAGCGTCAAGGCGTCGAACGCCGCGGAGCTGTTCTCCAATGCGGACGTGGATGGGGGCCTGATCGGCGGCGCATCGCTGCAGGCGGATGAATTCGGAAAGATCTGCGCCGCGGCCGGTATTTGACCGCGATGCAGCCAGAAGACGGGCAAACATGCTTCAAAATCTGATCACGATTCTGCACGGTGTACTCTGCGTCACGATCGTCGGCCTGGTGCTGCTGCAGCGCGGCAAGGGCGCCGACGCGGGCGCCGGTTTCGGCGCCGGGGCATCCGGGACCGTTTTCGGCGCGCGCGGCTCCGCAACCTTTTTCTCGAAGCTGACCGGTGTGCTGGCGATGCTGTTCTTCATGACCAGCATGTCGCTGGCCTGGTTCGCGACGCGACCGGAGGCGCGCCAGCCCGACAGCCTGGTCGACAAGCTCGTGACCGAGCCGGTTGCGCCCGCGGGCGTGGACGGCGATGCCTTGCCTCAGCTGTCGGATCCTGCGGCTGTGCCGGAAACACCGGCCAGCGAGTGATCCCTCCGATTTCCTGGTTTCTTGTTGCCGACGTGGCGGAATTGGTAGACGCGCTAGCTTGAGGGGTTAGTGGGGAAACCCGTGTCGGTTCGAGTCCGACCGCCGGCACCAATTGCATTCCCGGAAGGCCTGTGCAGGGGTCCCACGGAACCTTGCAGACGGTTACAATGCCGCGTGCTTTTTTGCGGGCCCGGTTGCTACCCGCGGCGGTCGGCATAGTGCTGCAGAACTACCTGCCCATCCTGATATTTCTGGCCGTCGCCGGCGCCTTCGGGCTGCTGTTGCTGGTGCTCGGTTTCGTGCTGGGGCCGCGACGCCCGGATCCGGAGAAACTGTCCCCGTACGAATGCGGTTTTGAGGCATTCGAGGACTCGCGCAGCAAGTTCGACGTGCGCTACTACCTGGTGGCAATCCTGTTCATCATCTTCGACCTCGAGATCGCCTTCCTGTTTCCGTGGGCCGTTTCGCTCGACACGATCGGCGGCTTTGGCCTGATTTCGATGGGCGTATTCCTGGCCATACTGGTGGTGGGGTTCGCCTATGAATGGAAGAAAGGGGCTCTGGAATGGGACTGAGCGCTGCCGCACCCGTCATCCAGAGCCGGGGATTCGTCACCACGACAGTCGACAACCTGATGAACTGGGCAAGGACCGGTTCGTTGTGGCCGATGACATTCGGGCTCGCCTGCTGCGCCGTCGAGATGATGCATGCCGGTGCCTCGCGCTATGACCTGGACCGATTTGGCGTCGTCTTCCGCGGCAGCCCGCGCCAGTCGGACGTCATGATCGTCGCCGGCACGCTGGTGAACAAGATGGCCCCGGCGCTGCGCAAGGTCTACGACCAGATGGCTGAACCGCGCTGGGTGATTTCTATGGGCTCCTGCGCCAATGGAGGAGGCTACTACCACTATTCATATGCGGTCGTGCGCGGATGCGACCGCATCATTCCGGTTGATGTCTATGTGCCGGGCTGTCCGCCGACCGCCGAGGCTCTGGTCTACGGGATCATCCAGCTCCAGGACAAGATCCGTCGCACCAGCACCATCGCGCGCGGTTGAGCATGAGCAGACTCGCGGCAACGGCACAGGCCCTCGAATCAAGGATCGGCGAGCGCGCCAGACGGCTGCCGTCGCTCGCCGATGAGCTTGCAATTGAAGTGACACCCGCGCAGCTGGTCGCGGTCTGCCGCGAGTTGCGCGACATCCCGGAGCTGGCATTCGAGCAACTGATCGATCTGTCGGGGATCGACTACCTGGAGTTCGGCCGGTCCGAATGGACCACCGAAGCTGCAACGACCTCGGGCTTCAGCCGCGGTGTCGGGCCGGAAGGAACTACCGCGCCAGCGGACCAGCCGCGATTCGCGGTCGTTTATCAACTGCTGTCGGTCTCCCGCAATGCACGATTGCGGGTCCGCGCCAATTGCGCGCCGGGCGAGCCGCCGATGATCGATACGGTGACCGGGGTATGGGCCTCGGCCGCCTGGTACGAGCGCGAGGCATTCGACCTGTACGGAATCCTTTTTCGCGGTCACCCCGACCTGCGCAGGATCCTGACCGACTACGGCTTCATCGGTCACCCGTTCCGCAAGGATTTTCCGCTGTCCGGCACTGTCGAGGTGCGCTACGACCCGGCGAAAGGGCGCGTCGTCTACGAGCCCGTCAGCATCGAGCCGCGGGTCACCGTGCCAAAGGTGATCCGCAGGGAACGCGGCGGGACGGGCGCAGCGCGAGGACCCAGACGCGATGGCTGAAATCCAGAATTTCACGCTCAATTTCGGGCCGCAGCATCCGGCGGCCCACGGCGTGCTGCGGCTGGTGCTGGAGATGGACGGCGAGGTCATCCAGAAGGCCGACCCGCACATCGGGCTGCTGCACCGTGCAACCGAAAAGCTCGCCGAATCCAAACCATTCAATCACTCGATCGGGTACATGGACCGGCTCGATTACGTCTCGATGATGTGCAATGAGCACGCCTATGTGCGTGCGATCGAAAGACTGCTCGGAATCGCGGCTCCCGAGCGCGCGCAGTACATACGCGTGATGTTCGACGAAATGACCCGCATCCTGAATCACCTGATGTGGCTCGGTTCGCACGCCCTCGACATCGGCGCGATGACGGTTTTCCTGTACGCGTTCCGCGAGCGTGAGGACCTGATGGACTGCTACGAGGCGGTCTCCGGCACGCGCATGCACGCCACTTACTACCGGCCCGGCGGCGTCTATCGTGACCTGCCCGGGACGATGCCGAGGTACCAGGCCTCGCGCTGGCGCAGCGAGCGGGACGCGGCGCGGCGCAATGAAGCCCGCTCCGGTTCGCTGCTCGACTTCGTGCAGGATTTCACCGAGCGTTTTCCGAAGTGCGTGGACGAATACGAGACCTTGCTGACCGATAACCGGATCTGGAAGCAGCGCACAGTCAATATCGGCGTCGTGTCGCCCGAGCGCGCGCTGCAGCTAGGCTTCACGGGCCCGATGCTGCGCGGCTCCGGCATCGAGTGGGACCTGCGCAAGAAACAGCCTTACGCCGCCTACGACCGCGTGCATTTCGACGTGCCGGTCGGCGTCAATGGCGACTGCTACGACCGTTACCTGTGCCGGATGGAAGAATTCAGGCAGTCGAATCGCATCATCCAGCAGTGCGTCGAATGGCTGCGCGCCAATCCCGGCCCGGTGATGCTGGATGACCACAAGGTCACGCCACCGCGCCGCAGCGAGATGAAAGACGACATGGAATCGCTGATTCATCACTTCAAGCTTTTTACCGAAGGTTATTGCGTGCCCGAGGGCGAGACCTATGCGGCGGTCGAGGCGCCAAAGGGCGAATTCGGCATCTGGCTGGTGTCGGACGGCGCCAACAAGCCCTATCGGCTAAAGTGCCGCGCGCCCGGTTTTGCGCACCTCTCGGCGATGGATGAAATGGTGCGCGGACACATGCTGGCCGACGTCGTCGCGGTCATCGGAACGATGGACATCGTATTCGGGGAGATCGACCGTTGATCCTGAACGAGCACACGCGCCAGCAGATCGACCACTGGCTGGCGAAGTTTCCGCCCGATCACCGGCGCTCCGCGGTCATCGCCGCGCTGCGGGCGGCGCAGCACCAGAATCGGGGCTACCTGACGACCGAGCTGATGGATGCGGTCGCGGACTACGTCGGCCTGCCGCCGATCCAGGTCTACGAGATCGCGAGCTTCTATTCGATGTTCGAGACCAGGCCGGCAGGCCGCAACCATGTTTCAATCTGCACGAACATCAGCTGCATGCTGTGCGGCGCCGACCGCATCGTCGCGGCCGTCGAGCGCCATCTCGGCATCCGCACCGGCGAAAGCACGGCCGACGGCAGGATCTACCTGAAACGCGAGGAGGAATGCCTCGCGGCCTGCAACAACGCGCCGATGATGATGGTCGACCATGTCTATCACGAGAACCTGACACCGGAGTCGGCGGTCAGGATTCTCGACGGGCTGGAGTGAGCCTGTGCCGCGCGCGATGAACCAGGTCGTCTTCGAGCCATTGCAGCATGCGCACAGCTGGACACTGGAGGTCTACCGCAAGTGCGGCGGCTACGAAGCCTGGGAGAGAATCCTCCGCGACAAGGTACCGCGCGCGGCGATCATCGATGAAGTGAAGGCATCGGGGCTGCGTGGGCGCGGCGGCGCGGGCTTTCCGACCGGTGTGAAGTGGAGTTTCATGCCGCGCGACGCGCCGGGCCAGAAATACGTCGTCTGCAATTCGGACGAGAGCGAGCCTGGCACCTGCCACGATCGCGACATCCTGCGCTACAACCCGCACGCGATCATCGAGGGCATGGCGATTGGCGGCTACGCGATGGGTGCGACCGTCGGCTACAACTACGTGCGCGGCGAATTCCTGGCCGAGCCCTGGCCGAGATTCGAAGGCGCGCTGCAGGAGGCCTATCGGGCGGGCCTGCTTGGCCGCGATATCAGGGGCAGCGGAGTCGATTTCGACCTTTACGGCGTCGCTGGCGCCGGCGCTTACATCTGCGGAGAGGAGACGGCACTGCTCGAGTCGCTCGAAGGCAAGCCCGGCAAGCCGCGCTTCAAGCCGCCATTCCCCGCAAACTTCGGCCTCTACGGCCGGCCCACGACGATCAATAACACCCAGAGCTTCGCGGCCGTGCCGGCGATCATGCGCAAGGGTGCGAAG